>JALWRO010000332.1 GCA_027080605.1 Campylobacterales bacterium | reverse complement strand
ATACGCTCCTTTTATTGATAAACTAATAGTGTAATTTTAAGATATCAACGTCCCAAAAACGTTGCAAATGTTAAAAAGAGAGTCTGTATCCTTCAGAGTGTACGGTTTCGAGAAAGCGGTTGTCAAGTTTTGCCCGGAGCCGGTTGACAAGTGAACGCCGCGTACTGGCGTTGGGCGATTTGTCCGACCACAGAGTAAGCTCCATCTCGTAGATCGAGACAATGCCGTTTTTATGTTTCAGCAGAAGTTGTAAGAATTGATGCTCTTTTTTGGTCAACGGTACATAACTGCCGTCTTTAATTAAAAACGCCGTTTCGGACTCGATACTAAAGTGTGCATCGAGAATCAAATCACCCTGCAACACCTCACTCTGTTGCAAATCTGCCATCTTCAGTAACGCATAGAGTTCAGCAGTTCGAATCGGTTTGACCAAATATCCCAGTGGATTGAGTGAAACAGCACTTTCGATATGCTTTTCATCTGAAAAAGCAGTCAGAAAGATCACTGAAAGCCGGTGTTCTTGCAGTATCTTTTGTGCCGTTTCTATACCGTCTGTCTCTCCCTTAATCCGGATATCCATCAGAACCAGATCCGGTCTCGCTTCGTCTGCCATAGCCACGGCACATACACCGTCCGGGCAAATACCCACAACTTCAAAACCGTACTGTGCTACTGCTTCGGAAATTTCCAGGGCAACAAGACTCTCATCTTCGACAATCATTACACGCTTCATAATCAAAACCTTATTGTAGTTGTATCTTTGTCGTTGTGATCGCTTTTAAGCGTACCTCCCAACTGCTCTTCGACCAGTGTTTTGACAATAACCATCCCGAGACCACTGCCGTTTACAGCTTTTATATCCGATCGTGACGGCACTTTTACTTGCAAAAGATACCCATTTTCATCCTGTTTCAACACGATCGTAACAACAGTTTCAACATCAAGTGTGGCATGTTTAAAAATATTTGTCACCAGTTCATTTACAATCAAACCGACATACACCGCTTCTCTCAAAGGCAACTTAACATCACGGCTGCACTCGTACACGATCCGCTCTTTGGCAAACGCGTCCATCAAATCACTGCAAAGGTTTTGCATATAAGGTTTCATCTCTACAAGTTCATGTCCCTCTTCATGAAGCAGCATTTCGTGCGTATTGGCTATCGTCCCGATCCGCTGTTCAAATGCCTGAAGCGCATCACGGGTTTCCGGGTGTAATGCACGGTTTCGCTGTAGCCGGACAATCGAGAGAATCAGTTGAAGATTGTTTTTCACGCGGTGATGCAGCTCTTTGAAAAGCGTCTCTTTTTCTTGTACTGCATTGTTGAGCTGGGCAGTACGTTTGGCAACTTCGCTTTCCACCTCTTCCTTTTGGCTTGTCAGAAGTCGGTTGTACCGCTTCTCGTATGCCAGCTTCTCCAGCTGATAGTGGTAAAAACGATCCACAAATGCCAAAAGCAGTAAAATCGCTTCAAGCACCGTCAATGCCATAATCAGCATCGGAAACCGGTACATCACCGAAAGCCATCCCAGCGCATCGAGAATCATCACAAAATAACCGACCGCCAGTATCAGCCATGCCAGTACAAAAAAACGCGCCGCTTTATATCCCTTTCGGTAAATCGCAATCCCCGCATAGGTATTGAAAATGACAAAAAAGAGACCGGTCACTACCGTCACTTCGGGCATATAAAAGAGTGGTGTCCCGACAAACGGTATCTGCAGCAGTGTAAACCGGATAAAAAACCGATATACTCTGTCGAGCTTTTCCCACACCGCGGTTTGCAAAAAAGCTCTGGCATAGAGAGCCGCCGCAACAATCATCAGTGCAATTTTCGGCACGACTATCGCATCATCGATTTTGTTAAACCAAAGCGGCGCGAAGGAAGGTAGAAACCCGGTGTAGGTCACCTGCTGAAAAACAAGCGTCGCCAGGTAAAAAAGATAGAGCAGGTAACTGGGGTCTCTTGCATACAGATACATCAAAAGACTCAAAATCGCCAGTGAAAGCAACATCCCAAGAAAAAAGAGGATGATATCTTCCCGATGCTGTTCATGATGCTTGAACTGTTCCAGCAGCTGTATTGAGAGACCGAGCTGGAGTGTCGTTGCGATATTATGCACATGCAAGAGACACTTCAGGTGCTGATGCGATGCAAAATCAAGTCTGAACGTAGGGTTCAGAGTATGCGTATACTCTCGTTGCAACAGTCCCTGATGCTGTTCGGGAAGCCCTTCACAGTAAAGATCTGCCGTCTCAAGCAGTGGATTGTCAAGTACCAGCATCACCTGCTGTGGCTTGTCTGAAGGGTTAAAAAGTTTAAGATCAATCCATAAATGGGCGGAAGAGAAACCAAAATTGAGATGGACATTGTTTGCATCAAAAGGAATAAACGTTTTACGTGCATCAATAGATTTCAAAGTCAACGATTTATCCGCAAGAAGATAAGCACTTTTTTCAATAAACGGATTGGAATCGGCAAAAAGAGGAGTCGTCCAACCCACAACAAATAACATCATGAAGCAACTATAATATGAAAAATATCGTAACCAAAGCTTCATGACAACAATTCCAAACAGACTAAATATAAAAGTTTTATTATAATATAGTTTTACTATAGACAGACTTGTAAATTTACAATTCATAATAAATTATTATATCTAAGCTTTTTGATTATATAATGTCTTATAATTATTTTTTATACTAGGAGTCTCTATGCCACACACTGTTTTTAAAAAAGTTACTGTTACTTTTCTCACACTCA
>JALWRO010000331.1 GCA_027080605.1 Campylobacterales bacterium | reverse complement strand
ATGTGGGATATCTATAAGCGATTATCTTTAGTGAAATATGAAAAACAGCCTATTTCTCAAAAGAAACAATTTCTTAAAGAAATTGATAACATTATGGGTGGTAAGTTTATAAAAGATGATTTTGGTGATTTTGTATTTATAAAACAAAATAAAAAAATACCTGTTGTAAATGTTGCAACTGGAATAAAACAGTTTGGAATATTGCAGAAGTTATTAGAAAATAATTATTTAGAAAAGAATAGTGTTGTAATATTTGATGAACCCGAAGTACACCTTCATCCAAAATGGCAGCTTAAAATGGCTGAAATCATTGTTGCTTTGGTAAAAAATGGTGTTAAAATTGTAGTCAATTCTCACAGCCCTTATATGATCGAAGCACTGCAGCGATATAGTGAAGAAGAGAAGATCAGAGCTGATTTTTATCTTGCGGAAGATGGATATATCACGCAGATTGAAAATAGTAATTCAAAAACCTTGTCAAAAATATTTTCTAAATTATCAGAACCTTTTGAAGTATTTGATCAGATGGATAGTGATAAATTACAAAATGGCTGACGTACACTCGATCTTTAAAAGTCAATATAGACAATATGTTGCTTCTTTAAAAGAAACCAGTTTTGATACACAGAAAAATGAATATTTGTGTCAGGATACAAGTCAAAAAGTTTATGATTTTGACAAAATTGTCAAAGATAAATTTCCAAAAAGGCAACCTTCATCGTATGATGCTTTACTGCTAAATAAACTTGATAATAAAATCTATTGTATAGAGTTTAAAAATCAGAAATATTCAGATATAAACAGAACTGTTATTGCTAAAAAACTGCAAAATGGTAAGGATGTTTTGAATAAAATATTCGGGGAACATAATATATCTGCCTCTGAGTATAAATTTATATATTGTGTAGTCTATAAAAATACTGCGTCAAAGTGGAGACAGGGTATAGAAAAGAACGAGATACAGTTTGAACTGGCAGAATATCAAGGTCGATATTTCGATGAAATATATACTAATGATGTCCAATTTTTTACCAAAGAATATAAAAAACACTTTCATAAGGATTTAACTTGCTAAACTTTTCACAAATGCTTCTTAAACTGCAGACCTACTGGGCTGACCAGGGGTGTGCGATCGTACAGCCGTACGACATTCCCGCCGGGGCGGGTACGTTTCACAACGCTACTTTTTTGCGTACGCTCGATCCGACGCCGTGGTCGGCTGCCTATGTCGCGCCGAGTCGCCGTCCTACTGACGGGCGTTACGGAGAGAATCCGAACAGGCTGGGGGCGTATTATCAGTTTCAGGTGGTGATTCAGCCGAGTCCGGACAATATTCAGGAGCTTTATCTCAAAAGTCTTGAAGCACTGGGTCTGAATCTGGCGGATCATGATATCCGTTTTGTCGAAGACAACTGGGAGTCGCCGACGCTGGGTGCGTGGGGGCTTGGCTGGGAAGTGTGGCTGGACGGTATGGAAGTGACGCAGTTTACCTATTTTCAGCAGGTAGGCGGCTTTGCGTGCGATCCTGTCGCCGTGGAGATCACCTACGGTACGGAGCGGCTGGCGATGTACCTGCAGAATAAAGACAGCGTTTACGACATCGTCTGGAGTGAAAACGAGCACGGTATCACGACGTACGGTGACGTACACAAACGCAGCGAGTATGAGTTCAGCAAATACAACTTTGAAGTCGCCGATACCGATATGCTTTTCAAACATTTTGACGACTATGCCAATGAGTGCAAACGTTGTCTGGATGAAAAACTCCCGCTCCCTGCCTACGACTACTGCCTGTTGGCGTCACATACCTTCAACACACTCGATGCACGCAAAGCGATCTCCGTCACAGAGCGCCAAAACTACATTCTCAAAGTACGCGAACTGGCAAAAGGGTGTGCTGAGGTGTATAAAGAGAGTTTGGAAGAGAAAGTGGATGCAACTGCAACAGCTTCTTGACATCCTCAACGAACTTAGTCCTTTCGAACTTCAGGACAGCTGGGATAACAGCGGGTTGATTCTGGGGAGTATGACACAGGAGATCGGACAAGTCTATCTGAGTCTCGATATCGAAGCGGAGATGCTGGATGATCTGGAGGCGCACTCTGTTTTGGTGGTGCATCATCCGCTTATTTTCAAAGGGCTCAAACAGATCGATTTTGCGAAATACCCTGCCAATATTATTCAAAAAGCGATTCAAAAAGATATTGCGATCATTGC
The DNA here is from genome assembly GCA_027080605.1 of Campylobacterales bacterium. Classification (GTDB taxonomy): domain Bacteria; phylum Campylobacterota; class Campylobacteria; order Campylobacterales; family QNZT01; genus QNZT01. The sequence continues at coordinate 551 of JALWRO010000331.1, read as the reverse complement.
GATGCATACCAACTATGACCAGACGCATCTAAACCGTTATGTACTCGAAGAGGTGCTGGGATATGAAGCGGTGGAAACGGATGGGTATCTGGCATATTTTCATGTGGGAAAACCGTTTGAGGCTTTTGCTCATGAAGTGGCGCAGAAGCTGGGGCTGGATCCGGTGCGTGTCGTGGAGGGGTGTGCCTTTGTCGAAAAAGCGGCGCTCTGTACCGGATCGGGGGCGAGTCTTTTGCCGGAGCTTCATGCAGAGTGTCTGCTGACGGGTGATATCAAATATCATGAAGCGCTGGCTGCGAAAGAGGAGCAAAAAGCGTTGATCGATATCGGACATTTTGAAAGTGAGCGCTATTTTGCGGCTTCTCTGCGCAAAGAGTTGCAAAATAAAGGTATAAATGGTATAATCGCGAATTCCAAGAACCCATTTCGCTACATCAAAGGATAAGCAGACTATGAATCCATATATTAAACAGCTTGTAACACTATCGGAAATCGATAAAAAGATCGATGCTTATGAGCCGAAAATCGCGCAGATCAGAGACGGTCTGGAT
>JALWRO010000330.1 GCA_027080605.1 Campylobacterales bacterium | reverse complement strand
CTCTTTCTTGCATATATATTTTCCCAATTTAATGTTCATCAGCTAACAGATAAAATCTCTATTTTTCCCTATTATTATAATATTAAAACTTTTTAAGGAGCATACAATGCAAAAAGAGAACAATGCAGTTGCTATTTTCAAAACACATGATGAAGCGGAACAGGCGATCAAACGTCTGATTGACAATGGATTTAATCCCAAAAAAATTTCGGTTGTAGGGAAAGGATACCATAGTGAAGAGCATCCGGTCGGATACTACAATACCGGAGATCGTGTTAAATTCTGGGGTAAACAAGGTGCTTTTTGGGGCGGTATGTGGGGTTTGTTGCTTGGCGGTCTGTTTTTGTGGATTCCCGGTTTCGGTCCGATGGTCGCAGCCGGTCCACTCGTTTCAATGATCGTCGTAGGTCTGGAAGGTGCAGTACTGGGTGCCGGTTTCGGTGCACTTGGTGCAGCACTGATAAGTCTGGGTATTCCTAAAGATAGTGTCATCCAATATGAAAAAGCTCTCAAAGCCGACAAATATCTGGTTCTGGTACAGGGCACAGAAGATGAAGTCAAAAAAGCAAAAAATATTCTGGATGAAACAGAAGGTGTAAACACAGACCTTCATATGAACAGTTAAAGCCGTTCCGATGGCTGATAAAAAAATAGGTTTCATCGAAGCATTCAGCATCGGAGTCGGCGGTATGGTCGGCGGGGGTATCTTCGCGGTACTCGGTCTTACCATCGCCCTCTCGCACGGGGCGGCTCCGGTCGCTTTTGCCATTGCCGGACTGATCGCACTGGTTACCGTCTACTCCTATGTCAAACTCTCGCTACGATATCCCAGCGAAGGCGGTACGATCGAATTTATCGTGCAGGGATTCGGCAACGGTCTTTTCTCGGCACTCGTCAACAATCTCATGCTCATCAGCTACGTCATTATGCTGGCACTCTATGCCTATGCATTCGGCAGTTACGGTTCAGCACTTTTTCTGGGAAGCGATGTCGTATGGCTGCACAAAGCGCTGGCTGCCGGTGTCATCGTTCTTTTTGCGCTGGTCAACCTGATGGGATCTTTCATGACAGGAAAAACCGAAGATGTGATGGTTTTCATCAAGCTTGTCATTTTGCTGGTTTTCGTCGGTGTCGGATTTTTCACTATCGATCCCTCCAGACTGGCTCCTGCCGCATGGACATCTCCCGTTTCCATTGTCACCGGCGGACTGATGATCTTTCTGGCATATGAAGGATTTGAGCTCATCGCCAACACCGCACGGGATATCAAAGATCCTGAAAAAAATCTCCCGAGAGCCTATTATGCCGCCGTTATCTTTGTAATCCTGCTATACATCGCTGTCGCGGCGGTCGCAGTGGGCAATGTCTCCCTCTCCGAAGCACAAAAAGCGAAAGATTATGTCCTCGCCGTTGCAGCGGAACCCTTTTTCGGAAAAACCGGTTTTACGATCATCGCTGTTGCGGCGATGCTCTCCACCGCCTCAGCGATCAATGCAACACTTTACGGCGGCGGGCGGGTCAGCTACCTGATCGCCAAACTGGGAGAGTTGCCGCGTACATTCGATCAGAAAATAAAACAGGGCTATGAGGGAATGATTATTATCGCGCTTTTGAGTATCATCTTTGCGACGACCTTCGATCTTGAAAATATTTCCATCGCGGGAAGTGCAGGTTTTCTGATCATCTTTTCGCTGGTCAATCTCGCCAATTTCCGACTCTATAAAGAGACGGGCGGCAGCCGTGTCATCTCCGGGTTCGGTTTTCTGCTCTCGGTCACAGCGACACTGGTACTGCTTGGCTACAATGTCCTCCACAACCCGCATGCACTGATCAGCAGCGGTATCGTCATCGCTACGGTAGCGGTGTTCAGCTATATCTACTATAAAATAGAGAAGAGAGACTCTCTTGCACGTTTTACAGATAAAAATCTCGCACAACAGGAAAAGGAACATTCATGAAAAAAGTGATCATTCTGGGTACCGGTTTCGCCGGTCTGCATATCTTTTATACTATTCGCCACCTTATCGGAGAGAAGATCGAAGTCACCGTTATCAATCCGACCGACTACTCGCTGCTGAAACCATCGTTGCCGGAAGTGGCGATCGACGGGCTCGATGTGAAGCATACACACATTCCTATTCGAAAAAGTCTGCTCGGCAAAGGTGCCACATTTATCCAAAGCAACGTTACTGCCGTCGATGCAGCAGCCAAAACCGTCACACTTGAAGATAGCACCATACTTTCCTACGACACGCTTTTCATCGCGACGGGTGCCGTCAAAGATTATGACGCAATCGAGAGATACCGCGAGTACGGATACTCCGTCTGTGACGATCATGAAGCGCAAAGGTTATATGAAAGGCTTCAAAGCTTCAGTGGCGGCAATATCGTCACCGGTTCCGCCAGAAGCCGCTTCGGCACACGCATTCAAGCCCCGAGACTCAGCGCACCGTGTGAAGGTCCCATCGGAGAGGTAATGTTCATGACTGACCACTATCTTCAGACAGAAAAAAAGCTCTCTCCCGATGCGTACACCATTACCGCATTTTCCCCTGCCGAAACCTTCTTTGAAGATGTCGGACCCAAGCCGCATGAGGCGATGGAAAAGTATATGCAAAAAGCCGGTATGCACGTTCATACAAACAAAGTCCTGACCAAAATCGACAGGGAAGCGATCTATTTCGAAGACGGTTCACACCTCCCATGTGATCTTGCCATCGTCATCCCACCCTACAAAGCACCCGGATTTATCGCAGATTCGGGTCTGGGA
>JALWRO010000329.1 GCA_027080605.1 Campylobacterales bacterium | reverse complement strand
AATGTAAAGATTGTCTCTCTCATTACGCCCGCCGATATTGTACGTCTCTCCCGCCTTGCCTTCATGAAATGCCAGATCGATTCCCGTGCAGTGGTCTCTGACATAGAGCCAGTCGCGGATATTTTTACCATCTCCGTAGATGGGAATGGGATTTCCCTGCAATGCGTTTCGGATAATCGTCGGGATCAGCTTCTCGTCATGCTGTTTGGGACCGTAGTTGTTGGAGCAGTTGGTAATGACAGTATCGAGTCCAAAGGTGTGGTGGTAACTGCGAACGATCATATCACTGCTCGCCTTAGAAGCGGAGTAAGGGGAGTTTGGTGCATAGGGTGTCTCTTCGGTAAAGAGTCCTGTCTCTCCCAGTGTGCCGTAGACTTCATCGGTCGAGATGTGATGAAACCGACAATCTTTGTACGCCTCTTTATACTGAAACGGTTTTTCCATCCAGTAGTTTTTGGCAACATCGACCAGGGTATAGGTACCGTTGACGTTTGTTTCGACGAAGACGCCGGGATTTTTGATGGAGTTATCGACATGAGATTCTGCGGCAAAGTGGATCACACCGCAGATATCATATTCATTGAAAATAAACTCTATTAAATCACGGTTACAGATATCCCCTTTAATAAACTTGTAACGGGAATTGCCTTCACACTCCCTGAGGTTTTCCAAATCACCGGCATAGGTAAGCAAATCCAAGTTGATTAATCTATATTCCGGATACTTTTCTAAAAAGTACGGTACAAAATTGCTGCCTATAAAACCGGCTGTTCCTGTCAGTAATATTGATTTCATTATTTTCTCTCTCCCAGTTTTGTTAAACATGCACTCAAACTATCTTTCCAGTAAGGTATCATGACATCAAAATCTTTTTTTATTTTTGCTTTATTGAGCAGACTGTAGTGCGGTCTTTTGGCAGGTGTCGGATACTGCCATGTCTCGATCGGGTTGATTTGACACGAAAGCTTCGCCATCTTCATGATCTCTTTGGCAAAGTCATACCAGCTGATCGCACCTTCATTACTGTAGTGGTAAATCTCCGGTTTGGGATTGTCTATTTTCGGTAAAATCTCCAAAATCGCTGCTGCCAGATCTGCGGCATAAGTCGGTGTACCGATCTGATCGTAGATCACCCCAAGCTCGTCACGCTCTTTCCCCAATTTTAGCATCGTTTTGACAAAATTGTTGCCGAAGCTGCTGTAAACCCAGGACGTACGGATGATAATACTGTTTCGGGGAGCGATTTTCATCATCGCCTCTTCGCCCGCCAGTTTGGTTTTGCCGTATACGCCTGTCGGATTTGGTCTGTCCTCTTCGGTATAGGGTTTGTAATTTTTACCGTCAAAGACGTAATCGGTGGAGACATGCACCAGTTTGAGCCCCTTCTCTCTGGCAATTTCCGCCATATTCTTTATGGCAATATGGTTGATAAAATCCGCATTTTCACCATCCTCTTCCGCTTTGTCCACCGCCGTGTAGGCGGCACAGTTGATGATGGTATCGATATCGTTCAGATCAATAAAAAGCGCCATGACCTCTTTGTCACTGATATCAAGCACACTTCTGTCCGCGAAGATATACCCTTCAGCAGGCGCTATTTCCCTTATTTCACTGCCCAGCTGTCCGGCAGCGCCTGTCACCAGAACCTTACCCATACAACTTCTCACTGAAATCAAATAGTTCTGCATCTTTCAGCAGCGGTTGTCTGGTATCTTTGGCGGAGAGTTGCAGTTTCTCTTTCTCTATCTTCCAGTCAATCCCGATAGCAGGATCGTCAAACGCGATCCCCCTGTCACACTCGGGACTGTAGAAGTTATCGACTTTATAGGCAAAGGTCGCTTCTTCACTCAAAACGACAAAACCGTGTGCAAATCCTCTGGGTACGAAAAGCTGGCGTTTGTTCTCTTCGGTTAGCTCCACCGCAACATATTGTCCGAAAGTGGGACTTCCTTTACGGATATCAACAGCGACATCGAGTACACTTCCGGTAATCACCCTGACCAGTTTGGTCTGGGAAAAAGGCGGCAACTGATAGTGGAGCCCTCTTAACACGCCATAGCGGGATTTCGATTCATTATCCTGACAAAAGTTGACAACAAATCCCAGAAAATCTTCGAGCTTGTCTTTGCGGTATGTTTCGACGAAGTATCCTCTCTCATCTCCATGTACCACCGGTTCTATGATTACGACATCCGGTATTTCGGTTCTTATAAAATTCATCGTTTCACTATTCCTTCTTTGGCACGTCTTAGCAGATATTGCCCGTAATTGTTTTTTTTGAGCGGCTGGGCGAGTTTTTCCATCGCTTCGGCATCGATATAACCCATCTCGTAAGCGATCTCTTCGATACAGGAGACTTTCAGCCCCTGACGATTTTCGATCGTCTGTATAAAGTTGGATGCTTCCAAAAGACTTTCATGGGTTCCGGTATCGAGCCATGCAAAGCCTCTGCCCATCAATTCGACATGAAGCTTACCGCGATCCAGATAGACCTGGTTAACATCGGTAATCTCCAGTTCTCCTCTGGCACTCGGTTTGATCTTTTTCGCTACCTCAATCACATCATTGGTGTAAAAGTAGAGTCCGGTAACGGCATAGTTGCTTTTGGGGTTTTGGGGTTTCTCTTCGATGGATGTCACGTTACCCGCTTCATCAAACTCCGCCACGCCGTAGCGCTCAGGATCGTTGACATAGTAGCCGAATATCACCGATTTTTGTTCCTCTTTAACAATTTTGATACTGCGTTGCAGCATATCAGGCAAGCCGTGTCCGTGGTAGATA
>JALWRO010000328.1 GCA_027080605.1 Campylobacterales bacterium | reverse complement strand
ATCAGAGGCTTCCCGATACAATGAAAAGAGAGATTGAGCGTTCGATGCTCTTCTTTATTGAGACGAAAGAGTTTCGCACCGTCGATATTGCGCTGACAGATGAGATGAAAGCGATAATTGCTTTTTACGCCTGCCTGATGCAGCTGGGGAAAAAAGAGTGCTATGAAAATCTCAATACGATCATTATCTATCCCAATGATGTCATTACCGAGAGGGTGCGTGCCAACGGCGGTATTTACGCCAAAGAGGCGTTTGTGTTGGAGGGAGAGTCGGCAGGCGGTACAGTGGTGATTGCATGGCATGAAGCGAAAAAAGAGGCGTATCATCCGCATAACCATAACGTGATTGTTCACGAGCTGGCACATGAATTCGATTATGAGGATGGTGTGGCAGACGGTGTACCGCCGATTGGGTACAGTCGCTACAAAGAGTGGGCAGAGGTGATGTTCGGCACGTATGATCGTCTCAGAGAAGCGTTTGAGAAAGGGCGCTATCTGGAGAAATATAAACTGATAGGCGAGTATGCCGCTACCAATGAGGCAGAGTTTTTTGCGGTGGTGAGTGAACTCTTTTTTGAAAAGCCACTGACGCTGAAAAAGCATTTTCCCGATATTTACCGGGAACTGTACGCTTTTTACGGTTTAGATACTGTGTTGTTGTTTGGACGGCTCTGAGTTTCATCAACTCTTTTCAGTGTCACCCAGTGCCCGTTTTGTCTGACATGAATTTCGTCCGGATGTTGCATCTCATAATAACCGATCGCTCCCATAATCATAAATGTTACTGCCAGAAAAATTAAAAAACCTTTCATATATTAAGCTCCTTTGTATTGTTCTTCATGATTTGATATCTTCTTCATCCATCACTTTTGCTACAACAATTAGGATAATGACGAACAGTATAATCAAACCGATATAAATATATGACATATATTTTCCTTAATGTACTCTTTTTTCGTAAAGATGGTAGTCCACACTGTACCGTCCGGGACCGAGCAAAATAATCACCACCGCGCTCATCAGGTAGAGCATGGGAACTTCGATGCTCCAGGCACCGTGTTCGGTTACGCTGAACAGCGCGTCCGAGTAGACCAGCAAAATAGCCATCACCATATTGACGATAATGATAATTGCCCCGAGGGTAGTCAGAAGACCAAATATAAGCATCAAGGGAGCGACGATTTCACCGATATAAACACCGTATGTGACGACAGCAGGCAATTCATGCGCACTTAACATTCCTTCAATAAAATTGACACCGTGAATGGCTTTGTCGATACCGTGAAAGAGCATCAATCCACCGATGGTAATACGCAAAATAAGTTTCGCAATATCTTCTTTCATAAAAAATCCTTATACATAAGTCTAGCATATCAGGCATTAAAACTTACCTGATATTTAACCATTTCATGAAAGGGGTCGAGAAAATGTGCAACTTGTTCCGCAGGGATGTTTTCATACTCTTTTCGCTGCAAAATCTCCAGCACACAATGGGTCGATTCCATGGTGGAGAGTGCTTCAGAAAAGGGCTGGCGTTTGAATGTATAGGCAGATGTTTTGGTGTGGGTGAAAGAGATTTTCGGAAGGGTGTGGAGGTTTTTGCTCAGGCGGAGAATCGGTTTTGCACTCGACCAGGTAGCGTCGATGAGTAAAATGACAAGCTGTTTATCCTGTTTTGGGAGTTGTACTTCATGAAGTGGGGTGCTGTCACTGCCGGGAAAGAGGATGTAACAGCTGTTTTTGGGATTATCCAGAATAGCGTTGAGTCTGGTATGTTGTGTGAAATTGACACCGGTGAAAAGTTCCGAATTTGGCAAAGAGAGGTGGGTGAGTCGTCCGGTATTGTTTTTAATACGTTTGTACTCTTTTGGATGAATGAGAATGACAAACTTCGTACGGGTGTCGACTGGAACGATATGTTCACATAGACAGAGTTTTGCGGGGCGGTGGCAACGGTAGCACATCTGACGAAACTTCATGAACTGTTAAGTACCTAACTATAAATAAAACCAACTAACAGCGACAAGAAAAAGGTACAGATGCAAGGCAGGTTTTCTAAAGCGTAGCCGTAGCTACGGTGTGAAAATCTAACGAAGCAGGTGTGCCTTTTTCTTGTCGCCCGAAGGGAGATTCACAATAGTACCAATTACTGCGTTAAAAGCACTTGAAGCTACCAGTAGCTCCTGCGTGCTTTCGCCTTGTACCTGGCACCATTGTGAACCTCTGTTAATTGGCTTTATTTATAGTTAGGTACTTATAGTAAAATTGGCTATAATTTTCGAAAGTGAAGGAGTTTTCATGATTATTACCAATATCGAGTACATTCCGGGAAAAGAGATTACAGAGCACTTTGGTGTGGTCTCTGGTTCGACGGTGCGTGCCAAACATGTGGGACGTGATATCGCCGCGAGTCTGAAAAATATTTTTGGCGGTGAACTCAAAGGCTACACAGAACTGCTTTCAGAGTCGAGAGACGAAGCCATAGAACGCATGAAAGCACAGGCACTCTCACTCGGCGCTAATGCCATTCTCAATGTCCGCTTCTCTACCTCTTCGGTCGCGGCGGGCGCGGCGGAGTTGTATGTGTACGGTACGGCGGTCAAGGTGGTGTAGATGCTTGAAAATCTGATCCTCTTTGCAGTCATGCTGACAGTGGGGTATATTTCAGGAACGATCATCGAAAAGCGCCATTTTCGTAAAATCCGCGAGCGGGAAGAGGCGATGGTCGATCTGCCCGTCATTATGCTGAAAAAACCGCTTCATGAAGCGCAGATCAGGGAGAGCAGGCTGGTAAATGGCTCTGTAGTTGTTTCGATCGACTATTTCAAAAAGTTTACGGCAGCGCTGATGAATTTTTTCGGGGGCAGGGTAGCGACGTATGAAACGCTGATAGATCGTGCAAGACGCGAAGCAATTTTGCGTATGAAAGAGGATGCCGGAGATGCCGCGGAGATTATCAATGTGCGCATTGAGACCAGTTCCATCTCCAAAAATGCGTCGCAAAATATCGGCGCGGTGGAAGTGCTGGCATACGGAACGGCGATTTACCGATGAAATATACCCCTAAACTGCCGGATGACAGCGTTAACAACCCCGGAGAAAACCTGCTGTTTTCCGCACTGAAGCTGATGGTATCGCTGGCAGTCATCGTGACTGCCGTCTATGTGACGATGCTGTTTGCGGTGGACTATACCGTGGAGCATCTCTCTCCCGAAAATGAGAAAAAGCTGATGCAGTATGCCAGTGTCGATTTTGATATGAATAAAACGGTGGAGAGTCGCTATTTGCAGCAAGTGACTGAAAAACTCGCCCGGTGTGCCAGGCTTCCATACCAGGTGAAGACCTACATCTTAGAAGAGGACGGAGTCAATGCCTTTGCGTTGCCGGGTGGAAAGATCATGGTAACACGTGGTATGCTCAACAGGGTGAAAAATGAAAATGAGCTTGCGTCGGTGATTGGGCATGAACTGGGACACTTTAAACACCGTGATCATCTGAAGGGACTGGGAAAATCACTGGTGCTGGGCGTGCTTTCGATGCTGGTGGCAGACAACTACGGTACCGCATTTACCACGACACTCCAGGTGACCGATGCAAAATATTCACAGTCGCAGGAGTTGGCTGCCGATCTGTTCGGGATTGATATGATGGCATGTGCTTACGGCAATGTCAAAGATGCGGAAACGCTTTTTGCAAGGATGGATAAAGGGGATGAATGGAAATATTTTCTGGCGTCACATCCGGGATTTCATGAACGTGTAGAGAAGATGCGGGCGTATATTGAAAAGAAGGGGTATCGCCGTGACGGGGAAGCGATTCCCCTGAAAGTATTTTAGCTATCTTACCAGTGCGGGCTGGTGTTTGTAGCGTGCGTACTCTTTGAGATCCTCTTCCGTCAGCTCCAGCTGATAACAGAGCGCGCCGCAAAGCAGCAACTCGTATTTTTTCGGATTCTCTTTTTTCAGTGCGGCAATCTCTTCGGTACTTTTTTCAAGTATCTGTGCCAGTTGCTCATCTGTAATAGTCATAATCAACACTCCTTGGTTTTTTGCGGATGTCTGTATTGTAATCAAAAGAGGATAAAAGCAAAAAGTAAAAATAATATTAGGCAAAATATGACAAGACGTTTTAATATATCCGGCAACTTTTTGTGTTCCGGGATATGGCTTACCCCGCTTTTTTAATAAAAGTTAAATAGTGTGTATCGTCCTCTTCGAGCGCATAGACGTCGTGTCCCTGTTTTTTGAATGTGTCGATAAGCGGAGAGGGAAGAAAGTCACTTTTGATCACCAGCAGATCACCGCTTTGCATCGATTTAAGTGCAATAGTCACTTCGGCGAGAGGATTTTTCTGCTCTGAGAGAATACGATCCGCATCGATTTCGACCACCGGTTCCTGTGCAATCCATTTTGGCGTGGCGGCAGTGTCTGTCTCTGCCGCCTCCTCTTCATGTTCGCCGCCTTCGAGCGGAGGTTGTCCCACTTCTGCACGGAGTTTATTGACCAGTTCCGACACATCGTAACCGCCGATTTTTGCAACTTGTGAGAGTGTGGCTATTTTGGCGACGGTTCTGCGTAAAATAGGATTTTTCAGCTTTTTGTATTTTGGATTGAGATTCATCAAAAAGAGTTCAAGATCCGGATAGGTTGTCAGTAAAGTATTGATTTTTGTTTGCGGTGTGATCTCCATGTGATCCTTCCTTTCTTGAGAATCAAATTATAGACAATTTAGTACGAAAAAAGTTTGACATATATCAAGTTTTGTAACTTTTGATTGTAAGTAAGATATAATTTCCCTTCATTTACAAATCAGGAAGGAGGTTGTTCATGTTAAAAGGATGCAAACACTATTTTACAATGTTCGGCATGATGCTATGCGCTATCAACAGCAGACTGCTGAGACTGCTCTCGCAATACGACGCCCAGCAGCGTAAAATAATTCCCGTAGTCGTCAGACAGCATTACATCATACAACACAGCAATGTACAAAAAAATCAAACATATCAAGGATAAACTATGCAAAAAACCAAACTGTCACTGTTCCTCACTATCGCACTTTCTGGTGCCGTGTACGCACAAAGCGTCAAACTTCAGGATATCATCGTCACCACTCCGACCAAATCACCCGTATCACTCCAGTCTGTCACTGCAGATGTAGATGTCATTACCGCTCAGGATATTGAAGAGCACGGTTTTCAGACACTGGGTGCGCTGCTTCGCACAAGAGCCGGTATTCAGATGACCCGTAACGGCGGGCTGGGAAAATCGACTTCTGTATATGTCCGGGGAATGGATTCCAAACGTACACTGGTTCTGATCGACGGTGTACGCTACAACGATCCGACCTCACTCTCCGGCGCGCAGTATGAACACCTTTTGCTGGATGACGTAGCCAGAGTGGAGATCGTCAAAGGACCGCAGTCCGGTGTCTGGGGTGCCGATGCAACGGCGGGTGTGATCAATATTATCACCAAACGGGCGATGCAAAAGGGCTTAAGCGCCATGGTTGGTGCAGAGTATGGAAGTTACAATACCCAAAAATATACGCTCAATAGCGGTTATAAAGCGGACAAATTTGACTTTACACTGAACTTCGAACGACTTGATACTGACGGCTTTTCCGCCAAAGTACCTGAGGGTGCCGATGTCGATGACTTTGAAGATGACGGGTATACCAACAATACGGCAGATTTGAAACTGGGTGTTAACCTTACTGACAAAGACAGGGTAGAGACATTTTACACCTACATCGATGCAGACAGTGACTACGATGGTTATGACATGAACCAGACCAAAGCGGCAAACGATGCCAAATCTTCCGTCTCCTCAAAAGAGCAATTTTACGGCGCGCGCTATATCCGATCCGAAGAGCAGGGTACCTATACGCTCTATGCCAACCGCTCAAAATTTGAACGCGAATATGCGACAGGTTTTTCCAAAAACTTCGACGGAACGGTGGATGAAGCAGGTTTCAACGCTGCGGTCAGCTACATGAAAAACGGTTCTCTGACAGCGGGTATAGACTACAAGAAATTCAAACATGAAAACAAGATAGACAATGACTACACCGATAGCGGTATTTTCGTCACCAATGCCAATACTTTCGATGCACTGAGTTCCGGCAAAACAATTTTTAGTCAGTCACTTCGTTACGACAAATTTAATAAATTTGACAATAAATTTACCTATAAACTGGGGCTGAAACATATTCATGCACATATTCCGGGACTCTGGACATCGGTCAATTATGCTACCGGGTATAACGTTCCGACTCTCTATCAGCTATATGACGGTTTCGCGGGCAATGAAAAACTCAATCCCGAAAAGAGCAAAGGTTTTGATGTAACCGCGAACTATAAAGGTTTTGGTGTGACGTATTTTCAGAACAAAGTGGAAGATCTGATCGACTATGTGACGACCGACTTTACGACATTTGCGGGTGAGTATCAGAATCTTTCCGGAGAGAGTACCTTTAAAGGTGTTGAGGTGAACTATGAAAATGCTCTGGACAGCATAGACCTTGCCTACAGCCTCAACTATACCTGGTTGAAAACAGAAGATAACAAAGGCAAAGAGTTACCAAGACGCGCCAAAAACAGCGCAAACGTAGCGCTTGACTATTACGGTCTGGCAAATACACATCTGGGAATGCTGGTGGAGTACACCGGAAAACGTAAAAAAGGTTCGTATGACGCAAACCCTGCCGTCGATTACAAAGCGTACACCCTCGTCACACTTAATGCTGATTATACGCTGAATAAAAAACTTAATGTTTATGGTAGAATTGAAAACGCACTCGACAAAACATACCAGAACGTGACCGGATATGCCACAGCCGGGCGAAGCTTCTACCTGGGCTTTCGTTATAAACTGAAATAGATGTTACGGGTGCAGAGGAGTCGTTTATGAAGTACATTTTTACATTGCTGCTCCTTTGCACTGTTTTGACGGCGCAGCAGCGCATTGTCGCACTCTCCCCGGCGATCAACGAAATCCTCTTTGCGCTCGGCAAAGGGGGTGAGATCGTCGGTAATACAACCTATGCCACCTATCCCGAAGCGGCGCGACACATTCCCAAAGTGGGCGGTTACTTCAACGTTTCGTTCGAAAAGATCGTCGCACTCTCACCCACCCTGGTGCTGATGCAGCGCAACAACCTCGCCCTGCGCCCCAAACTCGAAAAACTCGGCATCAAAACCGAATATGTCCAGATCACTTCGCTCAAAGATCTCGAAGCGGGGATTTTGAAAATCGGCAAACTGACCGACACGACGCAAAAAGCAAAGCAGATCGTTTCGCAGATCGAGCAGACTTTGCAAAGCCTCAGAGGGATACTTCATGACAAAAAGATTTTGATTGTATTTGGTGTCAATTTCGATCTGAAAAAGGAGATCTTTGTCAGCGGCAATCACCTCTATTTCGCCGATATCATCCGTGCGTCAGGCAACCGAAACGCTTTTGATGAACCGACCGCAAAACAGCCGATGCTTTCACAGGAGGGGATCATTGCGCTCAATCCCGATATCGTCTATATTCTGGGGCACAATGTCAAAGAGAAGGAAATCGACAAAGTGATCGCACCGTGGCTGAAGTTGCCCGTCACCGCCGCCCGTGCGAAGACGGTCTATCTGACGACGAAAAAGTATGCCGGTATGCCCAGCCAGCGGGTGATGCTCTTCATGAAAGATTTCAAAAAGGTACTGGAAGATGCTAAAGGTAAACTTGCCGCATTACACGATCGACGGTAAAACGATCCTCGAAACGCTCTCGTTTACACTTCATGAAAGCCAAAACCTTACCGTTTTGGGGAGCAACGGCGCAGGCAAAAGTACCCTGGCGAAAATCCTCTGCGGGCTTTATAAAACCCAAAAAGCGGTGCAGCTTGACGGTGCGTACATCGAGACGATTCCGCCGCGTGAACGAAGCGCACTGATCAACTATATTCCGCCCAAACTGCAAATCTATGAACAGTACATCACCGTCGAAGCGTTTCTGGGACTGAGCCGTTTTCGGGGAACGAAACGAGAAACCTATCTTCATGAAGTGCTTGATTCGCTGGGACTTTCCGCGTTTGCGAAAAATTACTGCACACAGCTTAGCAGCGGTGAACAGCAGTTGCTCTTGATCGCTTCGGCACTGATGCACGGCGCGAAGACAACCATCTTCGACGAACCGACCGCCAACCTCGACCCCCGCAAAATCAAAACAGTCTATGACATTTTGCAAAGTGAGCGCCTTTCGCAAAAGATCGTCATCACCCACGATCTGCAACTGGCGTATCGACTGGGGTATCCTATCCTCTACATCAAAGCGGGCAGGGGGAAACTCTACGAGACAGCGGAAGCGTTTTTCGACACGCAAAATCTGGAAAAGATTTTTGACGGCAGTGTGAAAAAAGCGTGTGATGCGATTGTGGTGCAGCTATGAAAAAAGTTTTGATCTGGATCGTTTTACTGCTCTTGCTTCTGCTCTCCGCCACGGCGGGAAAAGTACACCTGGATATGATGAAGGTATTCGACCCGAACGATACGGCATACCGCATCTTTTGGCAGATACGCCTGCCGCGGGTACTGCTGGCATTTTTGTCCGGCGGCATACTTGCACTTTCAGGAGTACTGTTTCAAACCATTTTTCGCAATCCGCTTACGACCCCCTTTACGCTAGGCATCTCCAGCGGAGCCACACTCGGTGCCGCCACCGCGATTATGATCGGACTCACAGGCGGAGCATTCGGCTTTTCATTTATCACCTTTTTCGGATTTCTCGGCGCATTCAGCACCGTAGCGATCATCTACCTCTTCTCCCAAAAACTCCCCTCGACCGCCGACCAACGTCTCATTCTCGTAGGCATCGCCCTCTCGTTCCTCTATTCATCCGCACTGCTGGTGGTTTACTACGTCAGTGATTTTCAGGAGAGTTACATGATCCTCCGCTTCACGATGGGATCACTCCTGACCGTCGGCTACAGCGATATCATCCCCGTCGTACTCGGTGCGGTGCTGCTGCTCTGGATCGCCCAAAAATACGCTCACGAACTCAAACTCTTCTCCATCTCCGCGGAATTTGCCTTCCTCAACGGCGTCGATGTCGAACGCGTGCTGGGCATACTCTTCGTCACCATATCGCTCAGCGTCGGCGTACTCGTAAGCATCGTCGGACCCATCAGCTTCATCGGACTCATCATCCCCCACATCGTCAAACAGTTCATGAAACAAAGCGTCGAATACACACTCCTCCCCTCATTCCTCGGAGGCGGCGCCTTCCTTGTTCTCTGTGACACCATCTCCCGTACCCTTCCCACCGTTTCGGAAATTCCCGTCGGTATTATTACCTCGCTGATCGGGGGGAGTTTGTTTGTCTGGGTGTTGTTGAGGCGGGGAGGTTGAAATATGTGTAATAGGTTTTATGATTCTTTTTTCATATTTTTTGCAAGTATTTCATGAATGACTTTTTCAAATTCGTCAAAATCTTCATCGAGGGTATCCCATAAAATTTTGTCATCTACGCCGAAGTAGTGATGTGTCAAAACATCTCTCATTCTGGCAATTTCACTCCACGGGATTTGCGGATAATCGGTAAGCAACTCTTTAGGAATATTTTTGACCGCTTCACCGATATTTTCAAAGGCTTTGGCTACAGCATAAACTTTTTCAATATTTGCGGTGAATTCATCATAAGTGATATTCGCAACAAAAGTTCTAATGTTCTTACATTCGGAAGAAATATCCTCAAGGTAAAGTGTATAGTCTCTGCTACTTTTAAACATAGACAATATCTTTGTCAATATAGTTTTTAATACGGGATTTCACTGTTTCGTCGCGTACAAGATCGACTTTTTTACCAAAATAATCTTCAAGTTGTTTTATAAGAGTGAGATATTTGAAAAGTGATAATTTTTTATCCTTCTCTAAAGAGTACAAAATATCGATATCACTCTCTTCGTTTGTTTCATCGCGACTGAACGAGCCAAACAATCCGATAAAACGAATACCAAACTTATTACTGAAATAAGATTGATTGGATTTCAGGTATTGTAAAATATTTTGTTTATTCAAGGCTTAACTCCTTTTCCGTATGGTAATATTATACCAAACTTATTGCAAGCAAAGCAAAAGGCTTAGGGTATAGATTTTAACTTTTTCAAAATCAATGTGTAAAATCCCAATTCGTTCTTTATGACATCTGCATTGCATCAAAATTTCAGAATATTCGTTGGTGCGGTGATAAGTGATGTTGCAGTGAGGGTTAAGATTTTTGGAACGTAACGAAGTATTATTGCCTGATCAACTTGCAAAACCTTCCATACTTCTTTGTCAGCAGATCAGAACGATTTCCAAAAAAAGACTCATCAAAAAATTAGCATCACTTGACGATCCGGCGCTTCAAGAGCGTATTACGGATGTATTGTGTATGCGGTTTATGAAGATGGAGTAGGTGAGTTTATGATTAAAAAGGTGAAGTGAGGGCACCTCAAAAAAAATCTTGTACTTTCCACCCTTTTTTTATAGTCAGGTGAACTAAAAATGCAGCTGCAACTATTCCCAGTAAGGCTGCGATTCCCAATATCTCATCTAATGTCATCTTCTAACTCCACTATGTTTGTGTTTAACTTGCTCAATCTTACAAAATTTAGTATTATGCCATAGGCACTTAGGACAAAAATCACCATCGCGCCTGTTTTTACAACCCCGGGTATATTGTCTTTAAAGATATAAAACCAACTGCCTCCGGCAATTGCCAGAAAGCTCAAAGCTTTCGTTTTTGTTACATCTATCTTTGCTTTGATCGCATCAAGTTCAACGCTTATACTTTCCAACTTTTTCATATTGTATCACCTTTTGCTTTAGTGGTATTTTAACTGTTTTCGAGCAAAAGGTACAATTTTATTTCATTTTGCAATGTTTAGCAGTTTTAAAAAAGATATCTAATTTCTAAAAATTTAAGAAAAATAAA
>JALWRO010000327.1 GCA_027080605.1 Campylobacterales bacterium | reverse complement strand
GTCAAAGCGGTGGCGAAAAAGGCGATTTTTGAAGATCATGAAGAGATTGTGCTCTTTTTTGTACGGGGATCGGATACGTTGCAGGAGACCAAAGCCCTCTCTGTTTCCGGTGCGCTTGAGCTGGCGGATGCCACCGAAGAGGAACTGGAAAAAGCGGGGCTTGTTCCCGGATTTATCGGACCGGATGCAGAGAACGTCACCAAGTATGTCGATAGTGAACTACAGGATGAAGATTTGATGATCTGCGGTGCGAATGAAGCTGATCACCATTATGTCGGCTACAGCTTCAAAGGCAAAGATTTTGATTTCAGGGATCTTGTAACGGTAGAAGCGGGAGACATATGTGCCAGATGCGGCGGAAAACTGACGCTGACCAAAGGGATAGAAGCGGGACATATTTTTCAGCTCGGTACGAGATATTCCGAAGCGCTGGGTGCAACATTTCTGAACAAAAACGGTAAAACAGAACCTTTTGTGATGGGTACCTACGGCATGGGTGTTAGCAGACTGATGGCGGTAGTGATTGAACAGCATCATGATGAGAAAGGGTGTATCTGGACAGAGGAGACGACACCGTTTGAGATCATGATTATCGTCTCCAACAGTAAAAACGAAGCGCAAAGCCAATTTGCGGAAACATTGTATGCGGATCTGCAGGCAGCCGGAAAATCAGTACTGCTCGATGACCGCAATGAGCGTTTCGGGTTTAAAATCAGTGATTTTGAGCTGTTCGGTTTTCCTAAAGCAGTGATCGTCGGTAAAGGGCTAACTGAGGGAAAAGTACAGATTGTCGACCGTCAGACGCTTGAAAAAGAGGATGTTTCGGTTGAGGATTTGTTTGCAAAATTAACGGAGTCACAGTGATATATTTTTTGGTCTATTTCTTTCTTGAAGTGGTGATTACCGTCGATATTGCATCGCGTATCGGGGGACTGGCGACTTTTGCCGAGATTATATTTTTAGCATTTGTCGGCTTCTTTTTGTTTACCAGCTTTCGATATACTCTGGCGCAAAGCATGACAGCTTTGATGAGCGGTACCATTACCGTCGACCAGTTTCAAAAAATGAACATGATGTCCCTGCTGGGCGCGATTTTGCTGATCATTCCCGGCTTCTTCAGCGACATGATGGGGATTCTGTTGCAGTTCGGTTTTTTTGGTACATTTATTGCTAAAAAAATCCTGCACTTAAAAGAGAAAAAAAGAAGAAAACATGAAGGAGATTATGACGATGCGATTGATGTCGAAGTTATTGATGACAACACTCCTGGCAGGTAGTATACTCAACGTTGCCTGTGCCAGAGAAGATGCTCATACAACAGAAAAAAAGAGTACAAAAAGTGAAGTTGTCAAGAAAAACAGCAAGCTGACAGACGAACAGAAACACCAGAAAAGACTCCTTGAGTATGTCAAGCGTGCCATTTCTGTCAACAAAAATTATAAACTCAAAGGTATTCGTATCAGACAGGCGAAAGATGTCAAAGATCTTCCGGGCTGGAAAGTCTACTTTTTAGATATCGACCTGGAACTTTTGCAGCAAAAAGGGAAACAGATTACGGTGCATGACAAGATTTTCAGCAACGGAAAATATATTGTCAGAGATTTTATCAATATCGTCAACCGTTCTTCTCTGAAAGATAAACTCGTACCGGATATGGATCCTTCGTTTTACCGAAAAGATCATCTCATTTACGGAAAAGAGAGCGCTCCGAACAAGATAGTCGTTTTCAGTGATCCGATTTGTCCTTTCTGTCAGGGCTATTTGCCGAAACTGCTGAAAGCTGCCAAAGAGAATCCGGATAAAATTGCCCTTTACTATTATCACTTTCCGTTGATTATGTTACACAAAGAGGCGCCGACAGTGATCAAAGCGGCGATGGCGGCAGAGAAAAAGGGGATGAAAGATGTCATGCAAAAAGTGTATGATATCAAATTTAACATCGATACATCCGATGAGAAAAAGATCCTTTCGGTCTTTAACAAAAAGATGGGTACGCATATTACTTCTAAAGATATCCATGCAAAAGATATTGAAGCGCGTTACAATTTTGATAAAAAATATGCCGATAAAATGATGATCAGCGGTACGCCGACAGTCTATTTTAACGGAAAGAAAGATTTTTCGAGAAAAAAATATCTCGAGGTCATCAAGAAAAAATAAGTATATAACGGCGGTATGAAATAGTACCGCTATTTCACTAAAGAGGGTACATGAAGAAACTAATCATCGCAACCAGAGGCAGCAAACTGGCATTATGGCAGTCAGAACATATCAAAGAGGTTCTGGAAAGTGCACATGAAGGGCTCGAAGTAGAGCTGAAGATCATGAAGACCAAAGGGGATATCATCCTCGATACGCCTCTGGCGAAGATTGGCGGCAAAGGGCTTTTTACCAAAGAGCTGGAAGATGCCATGTTAAACGGTGAGGCGCATATTGCCGTGCATAGTCTCAAAGATGTACCGACAGAGTTTCCCGAAGGACTGGTACTGGGTGTCATTACCAAACGCGAAGATGTCCGGGATGCACTTCTGAGTGAAAAGTATGAGAGTATCGACGCATTGCCGGAAGGTGCGGTAGTCGGTACGACAAGTTTGCGGCGGCGTATGCAGATTTTGGCGTATCGTCCCGATTTGAAGATCAAAAATCTCCGGGGAAATGTCAATACACGTATCCGAAAACTGAAAGAGGGTGAGTACGATGCGATTATCCTCGCAACGGCGGGTATCAACCGTCTCGGCCTGCAAGGTGAAGTGACCCACTTTTCTCCGATCTCCACATCAATTATGATACCGGCGATGGGTCAGGCGGCACTGGGTATCGAGTGTATCGACGATCCGGAAGTACTGGAGATCATCTCCGTACTCAACGATGAAGAGGCAAATATCGAAACGACGGTAGAACGTGATTTCATTACCGTTTTGCAGGGCGGTTGTCAGGTACCGATCGGTGTCAATGCCAAACTGGGTGAAGAGACTATCTCCGTACGGGCGATTGTCGGTTTGCCGGACGGTACGGAGTTGATCCGTGAAAAGTTTGTTGCCGGCAGAAATGAATACAAGGCAATGGGTAAAGAGCTTGCCGATCGTATGATCGAAGAGGGCGCCATCAAACTTCTCAAACGTGCCGAGGAGATTGCACTCAAAGATATTTTATAACTATTATACCCTGGAGGAACTATGCAAAATGCCATTGCACTACTGAAAGAATATGATCTTCTTCGCGTGATCGATACCCCGCTCGATATCGATCTGGAGATTCCCCATGTGGCTTATATTGAAGTCAAAAAGCCCGATTCCAAAGCGCTTCTTTTTACCAATCCCGTCTCGAAAAGACTCGACAAAAAATTTTCCACACCGGTTCTGATGAATGTTTTCGGTTCCCACAAGGCGACCAATCTATTTATCGGCAAAGATGCTGATGATATCGCCGCTGAGATCGAAAATCTTTTGAAACTCAAACCGCCTGTGACACTGGGGGAAAAGTTTGGGATGCTGGCGAAACTCTTTGCTTTAAAAAATGTCTTTCCCAAACGCCTCTCAGGAAAAGGTGCGTGTCAGGAAGTGATCAGCGAAGGCGATGCAGTCGATTTGTATAAGATACCTGTTTTGACCACCTGGTCACAGGACGGTGGTCCGTTTATCACGATGGGGCAGGTTTATACACAGTCGCTGGACGGCAAGCGGAAAAATCTCGGGATGTACCGCTTGCAGGTTTATGACAAAAACAGGCTGGGAATGCACTGGCAGATTCACAAAGATTCGGCAAACTTCTTTCATGAATACAAAGCAGCAGGTAAAAAGATGCCGGTCTCCATCGCGATCGGCGGTGATCCGCTCTACACCTGGGCTGCTACGGCACCGCTTCCGCACGGGGTGTTTGAGCTGTTGATGTACGGTTTCATCAAAGGGGAGAGTGCGAAACTGGTAAAATCCGTTTCCAACGATCTTTATGTTCCCGAAGATGCGGATTTTATCATAGAGGGTTTTGTCGATCCCGAAAAATCGGCGATCGAAGGACCGTTCGGTGACCATACCGGTTACTATACGCTGGAAGAGGAGTATCCTGTACTCGATGTGACGTGTATCAGCCATAAAAAAGAGCCGGTCTATCTGGCGACAGTGGTCGGGAAACCGCCGCTGGAAGACAAATATATGGGTTGGGCGACAGAGCGTATTTTTCTGCCGCTTCTGAAAACGACTGCTCCTGAACTTATCGACTATATCATGCCGGAAAACGGTGTCTTTCACAACCTGATTATTGCTAAAATGAGAACGCTCTATCCCGGACATGCCAAACAGTTTATGCACGCATTCTGGGGTGTGGGACAGATGAGTTTTGTCAAACACGCGATTTTCGTCAATGAAGATGCACCGGAACTGGAGTCTTATGAAGATTTGACCGACTATATTCTCGACCGAGTACAGGTGGACAATATTTTGATCAGCGAAGGGGTGTGCGACGCACTAGACCATGCCAGCGACACCTATGCCTACGGCGGTAAACTGGGGATCGATTGTACAGCAGACAATGTACACTTCCCGCAAAAAGAGATCATCGAAGACAGTGCGCTTCTGGAACTGATGCAGGAACTCGACGACACTGTTAAAGCGATCAAACAGTACAAAACCTACACCAAAACACCGATCTGTGTGATTGCGATCGATAAGCAGGAGCGTATTGAAAATCTCTATGAAAAACTGACGGTACTCAAAGCCCATACCAAACTGCTCGTTTTCGTCGATCATGAGAAAAACGACATCGACAATCCCTATATGCTTGTCTGGCGGGTCGTGAACAATATTGATGCCAAACGGGATATTTTCCTGCAAAAAGAGTTTATCGGAATCGATGCTACCAATAAAGGTGCGATTGAAAATTTTCCCAGACGCTGGCCGGATGATACCGACTGCGATCCTGAGGTAATTGCCGATTTAAGGAAACGGGGTGTGCTGGATGTGGACGACGCCTTTTTGAAGAAATTTTATATATAAATATTGTGTAAGAAGAAAACAAAATTACTATTTATCGCTGAAGATCGGGCAAATAGTTGACTTTTTTAAGAAAAAAACATAATTTCAATTATATTTAAATTTTTATTTAGTAGTATGTATAAAATTATTCATAAAAGGAGTGTAATTTGAAAAAAATATTGCTTTTTGCTGCAACGACTTCCGTACTGTTCGCAGGTGCTGATATTGAGCCTTTGGTAGACTACGACAAACAAGATGTTGTTAAAGCGGTTGAAACGGTGAAAAAAGTGACACCGGCGCCCGTTCCTGCACCGGTTGTAGCTCCGGCTCCCGTAAAACCGGAAGGTCCTAAAAAATGGTATGTGGGACTCGACGGTATGGGTGCGCAGTATGAGACAGATTCCGGTAAATGTAACAAACTCGCAGCCGTAGTCGCGAAACTGGGATATGATTTCAATAAATACTTCGGTATCGAAGGGCGTGTCGGTTACGGTTTGAATGAAGCCGATCACGATGCCGGCGGTACGACAAAAATCAAAGAGAACTACGGTCTCTATCTGAAACCGATGCTTCCTCTGGGTGAAAAAGCGCATCTTTTCGGATTGCTCGGTTATGCCAAAGCGAAAGTGGAGAGTGCGTGGGATGCCAGCAGCCAAAACGGTGCACTGGCTGGAACCGTGAACGAATCCAGTCCTTCTTTCGGTCTGGGCTTGAACTATGCGCTGAACAAACGCTGGAGTGTGGTTGCTGAAGGTGTTCGACTGCTGCACAAAGTAGATGGCACGTTTAACGTGAAAAATGGCGGAACCAGAAGTGAAAGTGACATTAACCTCGACACCTACGGTCTTGGTGTAAACTACAGATTTTAAAACAAAGAGGGAGCCTGGCTCTCTCTTCCATACTTCATAAATATTATGCATAAAATTTTCCCACTCTTTTTACTTCTGTTTACCATGCATCTGTTTGCGATGGAAGGTTTTCATCCCGCCTGTTGTAAAGAGGATTTGATCAATGCACTTTCTGACAATAGTGAAGTTTATGAAGTCGAAAAAGCGGGGATTTTATACCGTAAAAACGGCTATCAACTTTTGTGGGATGTACTCAATATTCAGCAACTGATCGACGCGGCTGAAAACAGGGCACTCAACTACCGTCAAAAACCTTACCATACCGCACAGATCAGACAACTGCTTGCCAAAATGGAAGTGACACCGCTCTCTTATGAAGAACTTGCCCGGCTTGATCTGCTTGCAACCGATCAGTTTCTTCTCTTTTCCAAAGATCTCTATGAAGGGGAAATCGATCAAAACCGTTTTCAGGCATTGCTGAAAAATTACGAAGAGCAGCATCTGGTCTGGGAACCCAATCCGCATAAACCGAACTATCTTTCCGATTTGAAGATTGCGCTGAAAACCCATCTGCTTTATCCGCTGCTGCAGCGTTATGTACCACAGGAAAAAGCGTACCGGGATCTTGTCAAAGCCTACTTGCGATATGAAAAGCTCAAATTTCCCAAAGTCGATTATGTCAAAGATTTGAAAGAGGGGGATTACGGGTATGAAGTGGCACAGTTAAAACACTATCTTGCCGTTACGGGAGATCTGAATGTGACCGATGCCGCCTATCTTGATTTTCCAAATTTTGACGATACACTGCGAAAAGCGGTACTGCGTTTTCAAAAGCGCCATTATCTGAAACAAAACGGCATTTTCAACCGTGTCAATGCCCTCTATGCTCAAAAAAGCGCCAGGGAAAAACTGGCGCAGATTCGGCTCAATATTGAACGCTACAAAATGTTTCCTCGTATTCATGAAGATACGTACGTAGTCATCAATATACCCGGTTTCTGGCTCCACTTTTTTGAGCACAATACCCTTACAGAGGATATTTTTGTCGTGATCGGCAGAGAAGACCGACCCACACCGATTTTTTCAGACTATCTGGAGTATATTGTTCTCAATCCTACATGGAGTATTCCGCAAAACCTTATGAAGAAAGATTACATCCCTCATCTGACGCAAGATCCCGGTGCTTTGCTGGAGGACGATATTCATATCTACCAGGGCGGCAGAGAGATTGACCCGTTCAAAGTGGACTGGTCGAAATACCTTGATTATGAAGGGCGTATTCCCTATCAGATGGTACAAAAAGCGGGGGAGAAAAATGTTCTTGGAGCAATGAAGTTTATTTTCCCCAACAAGTATAATGTCTATCTTCATGATACTAACGCAAAACACTTGACGACCAAACGTTACCGACTTTACAGTTCAGGGTGTATCCGGCTCTCCAAACCGCATTTATTGCTAAGCCTGTTGGCTCCGTATACCGCTTACTCGTACGATCGGATGGAACAGATGATAAGTAGCGGTAAAACGGTGCATGTACGACTGCGTAAAAAGATACCGCTGCATATTCGCTATTTGACCGTTTTTGTAGATGAAGAGGGCGGTGTCAATTTCAGAAAAGATTTTTACGGTTTTGATAAAATCCAGTCGTCGTTGCTGGATTAGTCTTTCATCGTGGAGATAAAATCTTTGTAGATCTTCTCCAGTTCTTCATCCTGTGAGGGGATGATCTCTTCATGATGTGAGAGAATCGCTTTTTCCAAAATAGAGATACGTTTGGAGAGGTAGATAAAAAGCTCTTTATTGATATCGGGAATTTTGTTATGGCTCAGCTGTGATTTGTCCTTGCCTTTGGTGATGACACGTGCGGGAATACCGACTGCGGTAGAGTTGTCCGGAACATCTTTGATGACTACGGAGTTGGCACCGACTTTGGCATTTTTGCCGATGGTAATATTCCCCAGCACTTTGGCGCCGGTACTGATGACCGCACCGCTGCGGATGGTGGGATGGCGTTTGACATCTTTGTCGAGGCTGACACCGCCGAGTGTGACACCCTGATAGATCAGTACATCATCTTCGATGACCGCAGTCTCTCCCACAACCACACCGATACCGTGGTCGATGAAGACACGACGACCTATTTTACAGCGCGGGTGAATATCGATGTTGGTGATGATCTGATTGACGCCCATAATGAAACGACCCAGGAAATGGAAGCCTCTGTTGTAAAGTCTGTGCGCAATCCGATAGTTGATGACTGTCCAGACACCGGGATAGTTGAAAAAGAGTTCAAATTTCGATTTGATCGCCGGATCGTTTTTGATCGGTGTCTGAAAATCTTCTTTGATGACTTGCCAAAGTGATATTGTATCCATTCTGCCTCTAGTTAAATGTTTTCAAATAGCCATTCTCTTCCAGAATAGTTGCAATTCTGGCGTAAACCGTGTCACGCTCCAAAGGGGAAATATGGGAAGATTGCTGGATATTTGCTAAAATTTTTTCTTTAATTTTGAGCGGATTATAGTTTAAATCCTCTAAAATCTCCATTAGAGAGTCACTTTTGACGAGTTCATGTATATCATAACCTGTATCTGTAATCTCGATAGTCGCCACGGTAGGTCTGGTGAATAGATTGTGTTTCATCCCCAGCACTTCCTGATACGCTCCCACTTTAAAAAACCCCAGAAAGTAATCTTCCTCATCGAGATTGACGCTGTGCAGAAAGAGGGGATTGCGGCTGTCAAAATCGATCTCCCCGTCGCTGTCACAGGTGATATCCCAGAGACTGGCGGAGCGTGTCGGTTTGGTATCCAGCTTTGCCAGCGGCATGACCGGGAAACGCTGTGCCAGTCCCCAGAAATCGGGAATACTCTGAAAAATAGAGAAGTTGATCAGGTACTTCTCCTGAATTTTGTCCTGAATCTGCCGCAACTCCCTGACCGGTTTGTCGTGCAGCAGCAGAATCGCTTTGCGGATAATCAGATGTGTCAAAATTTCGCTGTTGGAGCGGTCGATGAGATCGATATAGCCCAGATCAAAAAGTGTCAGCAAAGAGTTGAGATGGTCGATGCTGTCATGAAGATACTCCAGTGCGTTGTCCTGGTTGATGTAAGTGTAAAGTTCATGAAGCTCTTCGATAAGCGGTGGATTTTCCGATTTGAGGCGCAGTGCTTTTTCGGAATACTCTTCGGAAAAGAGTTCAAATACCGGCGCGACCAGTACCGCGTGGGAAGCGGCGATAAAACGCCCCGATTCGATCAGAATATTGGGTTCTTTGACATTTTTTGCCCGTGCGATTCCCTGCAGGACAAACGTCGTGTCGCTGGCATACTCTTTGAGTGAATAGGTCACCTCCGGATAGGCTTCGTTTTGGGTATATTCAATACCCAGCCCGCCGCCGAGGTTGATAGACTGCAAGCTTGAAGCGCCCATTTTGAGCAGATCGGCATAGATATTTCCCGCTTCACGCAACGCTTTTTTGAGGTTGGAGATCTGCGTCATCTGGGAGCCGATGTGAAAGTGGATCATCGTGAAGCGATCGAGCAGACTGTTTGCTTTGAGAAGCTCCATAGCCTCCAGCAGTTCCGTAGAAGTCAATCCGAACTTTGAGTTGATACCGCCGCTTTTTTGCCAGAGTCCCGAACCGGTGCTGTGCAGTTTGATGCGAATCCCGATTTTGGGAATGGGCGCGCCCATCTCTTTTGCCACTTCGATGATTGACTCCAGCTCGTTGATGCCTTCGATTGTTAGTGTGATGTCGTGACCCATTTTGGCGGAGAGGAACCCCAGCTCGATCATCTCCCTGTCCTTGAAACCGTTGACCGTGATGGGGGCATTGGGGGAGATATGGCTCATGGCGATGACCAGTTCCGCCTTGCTGCCCGCTTCCAGTCCGTAGCCGTACGCTTTTCCCGCTTCGATCATAGGGTTGAGATAGTCGGGGAACTGATTGACTTTAAGGGGAAAAACCGCCTGAAATCTGCCCTTGTAATCCAGCTCCGAAAAGGCGTCATGAAAGGTGTGAAAAACAGCGTCGATCTGTTTTTGAATCAGGTGCGGGAAGCGCAGCAGGAGCGGACCTTTGGTACCCTGTGCGCGTATATCTTCGACAATATCATACAGGGCAGGGGAGCTGAGGTGATTGACCCGCACCTTGTCCCGGTCGATGACAAAGTCATCTTCACCCCAGATATCGATGCCGTAACGCTGCATAGGCTTAGTCCAGCGCTCTTTTCTCTTCGGCTTTTTCTACCAGATCCTTGACCCAGAGTTGGCGGTTTTGCAACTCATCTTCGCCGATCACGGCACAGTAGCGCGCGCCTGCTTTGTCGGCTGCTTTGAGATGTGCCTTGAGGGAGCGTACATCAGAGGAGAGGGTGACTTTGTCGCTCTCACGCTGTCTGGAAGCCGCGAGAAAGAGCGGTGTGAGTGCCTCTTCGCAAAGTGCGCCGAAATAGTAGCCTTCCCGTTCTTTTTGCGGTGCATCGATCATCTCCACCAATCGCTCAACGCCGATTGCAAAACCGATGGCGGGCGTCTCTTTCCCGTCGAGAAAGGTGACCAGTTTGTCGTAACGTCCGCCGCCCGCGACAGCGTTTTGCGCACCGAGATCACCGCTGACAAATTCAAAAGCGGTTTTGTTGTAGTAGTCGAGACCGCGCACGAGATTTGGATCGATTTCGTATGCCACACCTTTGGCATCCAGCAGTGCCAGCAGATTGTTGAAGTGGGTATCGCACGATTCACAGAGGTTCTCGCGAAGGCGGGGTGCGGGTATGAGCACTTCCTGACATTTTTCGTTTTTGCAGTCGAAGACACGGATCGGGTTGGTTACTTTTCTGCGCTGGCAATCTTCACACAACTGCGCCTCTTTTTCATCGAGGAACTTCATGAGGTTTTCACGGTAGGGCGGCATACACGTACTGCACCCCAGAGAGTTGATTTTAAGTGTATAACGAATACCGAAAAAATCGAGAATCTCTTTGAGCATCAAAATGATATTGGCATCTTCGAGGTAACTCTCCACACCGAAACTCTCCACACCGAACTGGTGAAACTGTCTGAAACGCCCCTTTTGCGGACGCTCGTAACGGAACATCGGACCGTGGTAAAAGAAACGGTGAATCCCGCCCTGTCGGTCATACTTTTTTTCGATGAACGCCCGAACGACTCCCGCTGTACCCTCCGGTCTGAGGCAGACATCGTTGCCGCCTTTGTCGGTAAACTGATACATCTCTTTACCG
>JALWRO010000326.1 GCA_027080605.1 Campylobacterales bacterium | reverse complement strand
GCCGTATCACCTGTACTTTGTTGCGTGCGACGTTTTTCTTGTCGATGAGGTAGATGTTCTGGATGTCTCCGTTGTCAAAGACAAAGTCGTAGATATGGTTATCATGAATCTTGCGGGTTTTGTCGATGATGGTATCGCCCGGTTTGTCGAGATACTCCTCCAAAAAACGCTGCCATTCTCCGTCGCTGAAGGTGACGTTGTTGAGATTTTGTAGCTGTTCGCGGAGATTGGCGAGAAGCTGCTGCGGACTTTTGAGCCCGGGGAGATATTCGTAGCCCTGATCTTTCAGGTCACTGATGAGTTCGCGCTCGAGATTCTCCTCGCTCTGGTAAGAGTCGCTGACACGGTCAGGCTGGATGTAGCGATCGAGGATGATGAAATTTCTGGATTCGGCGATGGGTTTGGTGTAGTCAGGCATGGTGCTCCTCCTTTGGAAAGCTCAGGAGCAGATCGCGGTAGTAGGCGTACTGCTTTTGGCGCAGCTCTATCTCTTTGGGCAAACCTTCGGAGATGGAGTTTGTCAGGGCGTCGAATTTGTCGAGGATGGCGACGATCGCTTTTTGTTTTTCGAGGGGTGGGATGGGGATTTTTACCTTACTTAAACCTTTTGCATTTATAGCTGAAATTTTTCCTGAAGATATATGCTTTTTTATTTGATCATGAAACTGTTTTGTTCTAGTAAAAAATGCTACATATTTTGGATCAAGTTCACTTTTATAAAAAAAGCAAGCATCATGAATAACAACTTCTTCATCTCCGAGCCAAGCTGTACCTAAACCAATATCTTCTATTGTCTCACCTGCTGCAACAATGACTACATCTCCCTTTTGTGCAGTTCTTAATTTTTTAGTTTCTACTAATTCATTACTCACAAACGATTTTGTTTTATCTGCCCAAATATTATAGTAGGTGTACATCTCACCATAATGAATACAAGGAACACCTTCTGAAACCATATCATTTTTAACAAATCTTTTTCCACGAATAAATTCGCCAACCTCCCCCAAAGTTTTCCATTCCACCTCATCCTCGTCAAAACTGAGGAGTTTGCCGCGGTAGTAGCTGTATTGCGTGCGGCGTGCGGACAGCTCTGCTGTAAGCTCTGCTGTAAGCTCTGTGAAATTGTCCAGTATTCGGACAATTTCACGCTGTACCTTGAGGGGTGGGATGGGGAGTTGGAGTTTTTCAATAACCGTTTTTGATAATCGTGGGATACTTGCTCGACGAACCTGAGCTAAAATTTTATACTGTTGTGTTAATAAAAAGTAGTATACAAATTTACTCTCAATATTATTTGGCGTTTGAAAATAATATACATCATCGGCTGCCCAAAAATCATGCGCACTGTAACCAACCTCTCCTGCTGCTCCGGCACTGATGACGAAGGTTGTATCAGCTTTGACATTGTATTCATTATAGTAACCCAGAGGGGTCATACTATTTTGATAAACCGCATATTTTCCGGACACATGCAATTGGCTTTTTATAAGTCTTTTACCCCGTTTGAGTTGAGTCGCTTCCCCCAACTTCTTCCACTCCACCGTCGTACCATCCAGCAGCTTCTCCATAAAGTGATGCATCTTACTCCAGCCTCTCTAATATGCGTAAACTCTCTTTCTCCATCTTTGAAAAGGCAAACCACTTTTTACCCAGATCTTTCAGGCTTGCACCGATGTGGTAGACCTCGGTACCGTCGATGATGAGAAACCGGTCATGTGCATTTTTAAATGTTTTGAGTGTGATGTTTTGATGCTGTGCCTGATATTTTTGGTAGTCGAGCTTCAGCTGTTTGTTGATGGTGTGGGTATAGATGGTCACTTCGATGTCAGGCACTTTGGCAAAGAGCGTCAGCGTCGTCTCGTCGATATA
The DNA here is from genome assembly GCA_027080605.1 of Campylobacterales bacterium. GTDB lineage: Bacteria > Campylobacterota > Campylobacteria > Campylobacterales > QNZT01 > QNZT01. The sequence goes on along the minus strand of JALWRO010000326.1, from coordinate 947 downwards.
GTTGTCGATGAGGGTTATCGACTTTTTGGCGCTTTTGATCAAGTCATTGACGAACAGATACGCATCGAAAATCTGCCCGTCGAAGAAGATGCCTTGTTCCGGTTTGATATGTTTATCTTCGATTGCTTTGAAGATTTTATTGAAATTGTCGTCGTGGTGTGAGAGCCTCTGTTCGATACGCTCGAACCTTTCGAAGATCAGGCTGTTCGATGCGATAAACCTTCTCATCGCTACAAATGCCTCGATGATCTTGATGCTCACTTCTATGGCACGGTCACTTTTCAAAACGGCGCTGAGCATCGAAACACCCTGTTCTGTAAAGGCATAGGGCAAAGCCGTAGAGTGTTTCAGTGTTTGGAACCGGTCACAATTTGTGACCAGTTCACTTTTCTCATTTTCTGACAACTGAAATCTAAAGGAGTCAGGAAATCTTTTGATATTTCTCTTGACTGCCTGATTAAGTACTTTGGTTTCAACCTGATAAAGCGTTGCCAGATCCCTGTCGAGCATTACCTGTTGCCCACGAATGGTAAAGATTCTGTTTTGTATCAGATCTTTATTGGGAATGATCTCATGCATGGTTACGCTTCTCCCTCTATCTCCGCGACGATCGCATCGATCTCACTGCGCAACTTGTCAATCTTTTCCACGGTTGTTTTGATTTCGGCATTGAGTGCGATGATGTCTATCTTTTCGCGGGTGTCTTCAGGTTCGACATAAGTACTCACGGAGAGGTTGTAATCGTTTTCGACGATAGTGTCGTACGCTACTATGCTGGTGAGATGCGCTACATCCTCCTTGTCGGTGAAGAGTTGCATGATCTTCTCGATGTGGGCATCTGTGAGGATATTGTTGTTGGTCTCTTTTTTGAAAAAGTCGCTGCCGCTGGCGTCTATGAACTGTGTTTTGGTATCGTTCTTATGTTTGGAGAGGACGAGAATATTGAC
>JALWRO010000325.1 GCA_027080605.1 Campylobacterales bacterium | reverse complement strand
TTTATTTTAAATACGATATTTGAGCTAAGCCCAAATATCTACGCTAACGCTGTGTTTGCCTCAGCGGCAGGCTCACGCACAGATAAACCGTGCTTATTTCTTTCGCTTTTACACAATTTTTTGTACAATTTCTTTAAAGTATTCTACAAAGGCACAACATGCAGAAAAAAACAGTTTCACTGGTACTTGGAAGCGGAGGTGCGCGGGGGTATGCGCATATCGGGGTAATCGATGTACTCGAAAAATCAGGCTATGAGATCAAATCGATCTCAGGTTCTTCCATGGGAGCACTGATAGGTGGTCTGTATGCTGCCGGAAAATTGCAGGATTACAAAGAGTGGGTACTTTCACTCGATATGTTTTCAGTATTGAAACTGGTTGACTTCTCTTTTGCCGCAACCGGTGTCATCAAAGGGGACAAAGTATTTGACGTACTCGAAACACTTGTCGGCAAAAATGTCAAAATAGAAAATCTTCCCATCGATTTTACCGCAGTCGCTACCGATATCGACACACAAAAAGAGATCTGGTTTCAGGAAGGCGACTTGTTAAGTGCTATCCGCGCGTCGATTGCTATTCCCACTATTTTCACACCGGTACGCTCCGACAAACATCTGCTGGTTGACGGAGGTATTCTCAACCCCCTTCCTACAGTACCGCTTCTGTCGGATACCAACGATTTACTCATCGCCGTCAATCTGAACGGAGAACGCAAAGCAGATAAAATGATCGAGCAACATTCGGACGAAGAAGAGAGTATTCAGCAAAAAATTACAGAATTTATTCAGAAAAACTTTTTTGAGGATGAGAAGAAAGAAGAGGTAAACTACTTTACAATCGTTTCCAAAACGATCGAGACGATGCAAAATCTCATCACCCGATACGAACTGGCGGCACACCAACCCGATATTGTCATCGATATTCCCAAAAATCTTTGCGGATTTTATGAGTTTCATGAAGCACAGAAGATTATAGAGTACGGCGAAAGAACGGCACGCCGGGCGATTTCAGAATATCAGAAAATAGAAAAGTTACCCTCGTGATAATAAAATTTTTGATTCTGATCATATCAACTTTGTAAAAATTTTGATATAATTATAAATCTAAAATTTATTCAGGAGGAAATCATGAAACTTGAAGATACACTCATCGTCGTTGCAGATCTTGGAGAACTGAAAGTCTATAAACCGGTAAAACATGAAGCAATTGTCAACGGCGGACATGATTTGAAAATTTCCTGGTCTTTGGAACTTTTAACAGATCTGGACTATATCGCCACACATAAAAAAATCAGTGATATCGTCAGCGACAAAGCAGGCAACTTCAAAGGTGTCAATGTCGAAGACAACAAAGTAGAGGATGAAATTGAAAAAAGAACACTTAAAGATGTCGCGGCAGATATCGAGAGTGTTGTAGAGCATGAAAAGCCCAAAAAACTTTTTCTCGCGTTTCCCAAAGAGATGCATCCGAGTCTGATGGAAGAACTCTCCGCGGAGACAAAAGCAATCATCACCAAAAACCTCCAGGCGGATCTGGTGAAAGAGGATAAAAACAAACTTCTTGCCCACTTCACTGCCTGATACAGCAGGGGGCATGCCATGCCCCCTGCTCTCCCTCTACTTAATCTACAATTTGTTATAATAGAATAAAAACAGGATAAAACGCTTCATGAAATATTATATAGCAACCGATCATGCCGGTGTTGTCATCAAAGACAGTGTCAAAAAAATGGTAGAAGACCTCGGTCATGAAATCATCGACTTGGGACCATACTCCACAGATCGTGTCGATTACCCGGACTACGCACACAAACTTGCAACTGCCGTACTGGAAGATGCAGGCAGTTTCGGTATTTTGATCTGCGGTACCGGTATAGGCATGAGTCTCGCGGCAAACAAACACCACGGTATCCGCGCAGCACTCTGTCACGATGCCTATACGGCGGAGATGGCAAGAGCGCACAATGACGCCAATGTACTCTGCTTCGGTGAACGTGTGGTGGGTATCGGTGTGATCGAGTCGATTCTCAAAGCATGGAACAGCACAAATTTTGAAGGCGGACGACACGCCAACCGGGTAGCGAAAATAGAACAATAACGATGTTTGCAGACTGGTTTTTATACACACTTTTCGTTTTCGTGATCCTCTACCTGCTGATCATGTTAAATTACTACAAAACACTCTACAAACGGGAGCTGAGTCTGAACCAAATCAAAAAAAGCAATATCGACGAGAGCAAGCTGATTATCCGAAAGTACCGTTTGCAACTGCAGCGGGCAATCGGAAATATAGATATTCTCACAGAAGAGCTTGAAAAAGCCAAAAATAATATCAAAACACTCAGGGCAAGGAGCTCTCAGCAAAAGCTGGAAAACGACCAGCTGCAACAAAAGATCAAAGAACTCGAAGAGCGCATCGAAGCACTCATTTAAGGAGAATAGATGGAAATTGAAACATTTGGCTACGTCCTTTTCGCATTGACACTGCTGGGCTTTCTGGCGGCAAAATACTTTATGTTCAAATAGGATTCTCATGAAAACACTCACCACTGAAGACAAAGCATATTTACTGGAAAAAATTCGTGACATCCCCGACTTTCCCAAGCCGGGAATCGTTTTTAAAGATATCACTACTCTGCTCAAAGACGCCCGGGCAATGACGTTTTTGATGGATCATCTTCAGGCGCGTTACGAAGAGATGGATATCGATTTTATCGCAGGTATCGACAGCCGGGGATTTATTTTCGGCGCGGCACTTGCAGACCGTCTTAAAAAAGGGTTTGTTCCTATCCGTAAACAGGGCAAACTCCCCTACACTACCAT
>JALWRO010000324.1 GCA_027080605.1 Campylobacterales bacterium | reverse complement strand
ATATGTGTTAACGGCTGACGATAAACTTTTAAAAGAGCTTTCCGGTGAAGAACGAGAAGAAGTAGCATATGCAGTCCTGGAACATCGAGCCAGTTTTAAAGGGAAGTTTTATTCACCTCTCTCAGAGATTATCAGTGCAGCCGACAGGGGTTTGCCGGATTTGGATTTTATCGTGATACGTAGTATGAAGTTCAACAATGGGAATGCACGGAAAGTATATGCGCATATATCCCGAAAATACGGTACGAACGGTTATGCCAAATATCCGGAGATTTATCAAAAAATATTTAGCGAGGAACTGGCAAGATTTCAGCGCCTGGCGGATGAGCTGACGGTTGAGAAGATAGAGGAGATATGGGAAAACAGGGAGTTGATTTAGAAAAAATCACTTAAGTAACCCCACAGAGGGGTTACTGTCTGTCTATGAGTGATAATTCGGTGCTTCGTTGGTAATTGTCACGTCATGAACGTGGCTCTCTTTGAGTCCTGCGGTGGTGATTTCGACAAATTCCGCTTTTTGCTGGAATGTCTGGATATCTTTTGCGCCGACGTACCCCATGGAGGCACGTAGTCCGCCGATGAGTTGGTGGATGACGTTGCTCATTTTGCCGCGGTAGGGTACCATCCCTTCGATCCCTTCGGGGACGAGTTTGTCGGCTGCGGTGCCTTCCTGGAAGTAGCGGTCGTTGCTTCCTTTTTGCATGGCGCCGATGCTTCCCATACCGCGGTAGGTTTTGTATTGTCTTCCCTGGTACATGAGTGTTTCACCGGGGCTCTCTTCGGTTCCTGCCAGCAGGCTTCCGATCATGACGGAGCTGGCGCCGACTGCAAGGGCTTTGGCGACGTCTCCGGAGTATTTGATACCGCCGTCGGCGATGATGGGTACGCCGAGTTCACGTCCTTTTGCGGCACAGGTGTCGATGGCGGTGATTTGCGGTACACCGACACCGGCAACGATTCTGGTGGTGCAGATCGATCCGGGTCCGATGCCCACTTTGACCGCGTCCGCGCCTGCTTCGACGAGTGCTTCGACTGCTTCGGGCGTGGCGACGTTACCGGCGATGATGTCGATGTCGAAACGTTTTTTGATCTCTTTGACCGTGTCGATGATCCCTTTGGAGTGTCCGTGGGCGGAGTCGAGTACCAGTACATCCACGCCCGCGTCGATGAGTGCTTCGGCTCTGTCGTACTGTCCCACCCCGATGGCAGCGCCGACACCGAGGCGACCGTATTTGTCTTTGAATGAGTTGGGGAACTCTTTGCGTTTTTTGAGGTCTTTGATGGTGATGAGTCCGGAGAGGATACCGTTTTCATCGATCAGCGGCAGTTTTTCGATTTTGTGCTGATGGAAGATCTTTTCCGCTTCGTCAAGGGAGATCCCTTTTTTAGCGGTGATGAGCGGTGCTTTGGTCATGACCTCTTCGACTTTTTTGCGCATGTCGTTCTCAAAACGGAGGTCTCTGTTGGTGAGGATTCCGACGAGTTCATTGTTGTCGCCGACAACCGGGAAGCCGGAGATTTTGTATTCGTGCATCAGATTGTTGGCATCCTGGAGGGTGTCGTCAGGTTTGAGGTGGATTGGCTCGTTGATGACGCCGCTTTCACTCTTCTTGACGCGGCTGACTTCCTTTGCCTGCGATGCGATGTCCATATTTTTGTGGATAATCCCGATACCGCCCAGACGTGCCATTTTGATGGCTGCCTGATGTTCGGTAACGGTGTCCATCGCCGCAGAGACGAAGGGGATGTTGAGTTTGATATTTTTGGTCAGTACGGTTTTGATATCTACTTCTTTGGGCAGTACTTCGGAGTATTGCGGGATCAGCAGGATGTCTTCAAATGTGAGTGCTTTTTGTCGAATGTTCATATTACGCCTTTGCTCTGAGGATGTTTTCCAGGCTCATGGAGCCGTCGAAGAGGGTCTGTTCGTCCAGTGCGTTTGCCACAAACTGCGCGCCGATCGGAAGCCCATTGCTGCTGGTGCCTACAGGCAGTGAGAGGGCGGGGAGTCCGGCGAGGTTGACGGCGATGGTGTAGATGTCGCTAAGGTACATCTCCAGCGGATCTTTTTTGCTGCCAAACTCAAACGCCGGTGTCGGAGCGACGGGCATGAAGATGAGGTCTGCTTCTTTGAATATCTCTTCATACTGCGCTTTGATGAGGTGTCTGGCTTTCTGTGCGCGGATATAGTACGCGTCGTAATAGCCGGAACTGAGGACAAATGTTCCGAGTAAAATACGTCTTTTGACCTCTTCACCGAATCCTTCCGCTCTGGTTTTGAGGTACATCTCTTTGAGACTGTCGGCTTCGGCTCTGTTTCCGTAGCGCACACCGTCGTAACGGCTGAGGTTGGTACTCGCTTCCGCGGTGGCGATGATATAGTAGGTCGCCACGTCATATTTGGAGTTGATCATGTTTTTGTGGATGATCTTGTGTCCGGCATCTTCGAGTGCCTGAATCGCTTCGAGTGTCGCTTTGCGCACCTCTTCGCCGGCTTCTTCCATATAGTTGTCGATTACCGCAATCGTCAGTTTTCTGTCGGGGTTGATTTTGTCGCTGACCTTTTCATGAGGGATATTCATGCTGGTGGAGTCTTTGGGCTCATGTCCCGCGATGATGTCGTATAAGATCGCCGCATCTTCGACATTTTGGGTAATGGGTCCGATCTGATCGAGTGAACTGGAGTAGGCGCCCAGACCGTAACGGCTCACTTTGCCGTAGGTCGGTTTCATGCCCACGCAGCCGCAAAATGCTGCAGGCTGGCGAATACTGCCGCCCGTGTCGCTTCCCAGTGCTGCGATAGCGATACCGCCCGCGACTGCCGC
>JALWRO010000323.1 GCA_027080605.1 Campylobacterales bacterium | reverse complement strand
AAGAGATACAGCCCGAACTCAAACGGGGGAAGGTTGCCGACTACATTCCGGCACTTGCCGAGGTAGCACAGGAGCAGTTCGCTATGACGGTAACACTGGAGGATGGAACTCTCTATTCGGTCGGTGATGCCCAAAAGCATTTTTCCATCCAGTCCATCTCCAAAGTCTTCACCTTTACGCTGGCACTTGATATCTACTCGACCGAACTCTACAAAAGGGTAGGGGTGGAACCCTCCGGGAATCCCTTCAACTCCCTGGTACAGCTTGAGTATGAAAACGGTATTCCCAGAAATCCGTTCATCAACGCCGGCGCCATCGCCATTACCGATTCGCTGGTGTCCCACTACAAAGACCACTACAAGACGCTTGAAGTCATTATGAACTTCGTACGGGAGCTCTCGGGCAACCCCTCACTCTCCTTTGACCCGGAAGTGGCCAACTCCGAGATGGAACACGGTGACCGAAACCTCTCACTCGCACATTTGATGAAGAGTTTTGGCAACTTCGAAAACGATGTCAATAGTACCGTGATGACCTACTTCAAACACTGCTCCATTACCATGAACACCGAAGAGCTCTCACGCGCCTTTCTCTTTCTGGCGTTTGCGGGAAAAGATCCCATCAGCGGTAGGGAGTTCATCACCTGTCCCAAGACCAAGCGTATCAATGCCGTGATGCTTACCTGCGGCCACTACGATGCCAGCGGAGAATTCGCCTTTCATGTGGGACTGCCTGCAAAGAGCGGTGTTGGCGGAGGAATCGCTGCTGTGGTTCCCGGAAAGATGTCCATTGCCGTCTGGTCTCCCGCGCTCAACAGGTACGGCAACTCCCACGCCGGGACACTGGCACTGGAGAAGTTCACGACCAAGACGGGTGTGTCTATCTTTTAGGAATAGAACATTTTTCTGGCGATATTGAGTAGTTTGTTCTTTGGTTTTTGTATCTTCTCCTCCAAAAATAAAAGGACATTGTGTCTGTTAATGTCAAATATTTCTATTTAACAGACAAATATGATCTGTTAATCTGCTATTTCGTAAAAAAAAGGACATAACATCTTTTTAAAATTGTAGAATATTTTATTGGAAAAGACTAAAAGTATGTCATTTTGAAATATTTTTTAGGATAAACGGCACATTTTAAACATGCTGTTAATCATCAATTTTAAGAGTAATCTACTTATAATGTTCCTTGAATAAATAGTTAGAGGCTTACAGCTACATGGATGAAGAGAAAGTAACTAAAACAGCAAGTGGGTTTCTAGGATCAGTCTTGCCATTCCTGCCGAAAGAGATGAGATATGCCATTGGTGGAATATTAGTCTTCTTTCTTTTTCAAATGATGGTTTATGGTCTTGTTTATCTTCCCAAAGCCATGAAAGATTTTTCTGAACAATTTGGTAAACCAACAGAGAAATGTTGGGCGCTTCAAAAAATTGATGAGAAAATATTCAAAGTTAATTCTTGTACTGGGGAAGTAGTTCTCTTCAAGGAATCACAAGTACCCAGCACAGAAGAAAAAGACGCCTCTAACAAGGCGCCCCAGCCGACCGCTAAAAGCGGTGGCTGAGCTTAATCGTTAAGCATGCAAATTATATAAGGAAATAATATATGAGTCAACATTTAGCAGATGAATTATCGAATGAATTTACAAAATTGACAGGTATAGAATGTAAAGCTACTTTTATTAAAAAAGGCAAAAGACATAAACCTACAAAATTGTCAAAAAAACAAAAAGGAGTCTATGCTTTTTTACTTAATGAAGATGTATGTTTTAAGGTGGGGAAAGCAAATTCTAAAAGTCAAGCAAGATGGAATTCACATCATTATAATCTAGATAAAACCACAAGCAGTACATTGATAAAATCAATTTTAAGTCATTTAAAAATACTAAAAAAATATTTTGATAAAGAAGATATCGATCGTTTCAAATCTATATTAAAAAAGTATAAAATTTCGCAAAAAAGCTTAAAAGAAGATTTAAAAAAATTAGATAAAAAGAAAATAAAAAAACTTAGCGATGAATTAAGTATGAAAGATTGGATTCAAAATAATATTAACAGGATGGAATTTTTAATTGAAAATAAAGATGATGATGTGGACTATGATACCAACTTATTGGAAGCATTAATACAATTCAAATTAAAACCAATCTTCGAAGGGAAAAATGCTTAACAAATCATTGGAGAGAAATATTTGACCCTTCGGCTCAAATATTTCTCAACTCAACCGTTAGAAGCGAAACATTTCAACCAAAGTATCTGCAATTTCCATTGCTTTTTCTTCTGTAAGGCTGCCTATTTTTTTGACAAGCCGACTTTTATCCACAGCCCTGATCTGATCGAGCAGTACCAGTCCCTCTTTCTCCTGAAAGGTTATTTTCGGTCTGAAGAGAAAATGAAACCCTTTGCTTGTCAGCGGGGCGATGATTACCGTTTTTAGACGGTGCATCTCATTGGGAGAGATGACGATGCAGGGGCGTGTTTTTCGTATTTCAGACCCGACAGTGGGGTTGATTGTCACCAGATAGATATCGTATCGTTCGATTTTCACCTACCACTCCCATGTTTCAAGATCATCATCGTTGAGCAGTTCATCTATCAGCGCTTCATCCACAGTTCTCTTCTCATTCTGAATAACTGTTTCTATATTCTCTTCCCAGTTTGCCCTAGGCTTGTGTCGTACAGGTTTGAGCAAAAGCCCCTCTTTGCGTACTTCAAATTCGATCTCGGCATTTTCAAGTTTTGCCTGTTTGATGATCGGTTTTGGGATTCTGATACCCTGTGAATTTCCTATTTTTGTGAGTGTAGCCATGGAAAACTCCTTATATGTTATTATAAAGTAATTACATTCTGAAGTCAAGAC
>JALWRO010000322.1 GCA_027080605.1 Campylobacterales bacterium | reverse complement strand
GATGAAAAAGTATTGATTGTAGTAACAGACTTTAGGCATAGACAAAATGCTTATGGTTAAAATTTTATAACAAATCATTATGATTTGTATAATTTTTGGTCAGTTACCACCTCAAAAGCACTTGTTAGTAAAATATTAAGTCAAAATTCAAACAAATCTCTTTATTCACTCTTAGATAAAGTTAAAAGAGGAGAAAAGTTTAAAGATGTTTTTACTACCCAAAACTAATAACTATCATAAAGGTATTAGAACACACAAATGACAAAACAACATATTTCTAAACAAATAGTCTTAATCTTTTGTATATTCATTTTTACAAGTTGTTCGTCAAAGTTAAATCTTTTTGTAAAAAGTTTTATTCAACCTATACCTTACAATACTATTGTACTGGAAGATGGTACAAAAACTTTGTATTATGAAATCGAAAAAAAAGATGCTAAGAAATCAAATGCTATCATATTTTTTATTACTGGTAGCGGATATTCAAGTTTGCAATATTATTTAAAACCATACTTTGAAAACTTGGATTTAAATACAAAAATTTATGCTCTGCAAAAAAGAAATATCTCAAACAGAACTACTGGTGTTTTTAAAAAGCCAAATAACTTTGATAAAGAAAATATATTTAGCAACTGGGTGAAAGACAATACCTACTTTATAAATAAAATAATATCAAAAGAAGAGAATAAAGATAAAGACGTCATCTTATTTGGTGTTTCTGAAGGTGCTACTGTCGCTGCTAAAGTTACAACTTTAATTCCCAGAATTACACATCTGGTTATATTAGGAAGTGGAGGGTTGCCCCAATCGGAAGAACTACAAATTTTATATCCAAAATACAAAGATAATTTTAAAGATATTTTTGCAGATATTCGTAAGCATCCTAATAGTACACAAAAAGAATTTATGGGTCATCCATACATCTATTGGTCAAATGTTTTATTTGAGAACCCAATGAATTATTATTCAATAATTAACATACCAGTACTATTGGTTATTGGAGAAAAAGATAAAAGTGTTCCCGTAGAATCAGCAAGATTCTTAAGAGATGAGTTTAAGAAGCTAAAAAAATCAAATTTAAAGTACATTGAATACAAAAACTGTAATCATATTTTAACTGATAATAATCAAAGAAACCACAAAAAAGACTTTTTTAAAATAATGGTTGATTGGTATAATAATAACAAAACTTCATATAATGAATAACAAAGAGTACAAACAGTGTTTCTGTACTCATCTCAATCCTTTCAATTTTGAAAACGCGGTTTCTTATCTTCTAAGATAAATTCCGGTTCCGTAAACGGCGCTATTTCACACATGAAATCCGCCAGAGCCATCACGACGCTGCCGTAGAAAAATTTTATTTTATTATCGTATGTGTATAATTTATCAAAATAGCGGTTGATGACATAGGGTGTGTCGCCGATGTTGTCGTGGTTTCTGTCAAATCCCCGGTATTGTCCCCAGTAGTTATAGGCGACTTCGTTGTTCAGATTTTTATAATCGGTAATATCTTTGACAATATCTTCCAGATTGTGGTGAATACTGTTCCATGTCAAAACATTGTTGCTGATGATGGCATGAAAATGGATCGCTTCGAGATTGAAACTGATCTCGTTTTTGGTAATGATGCGTTTGGTTTTGATTTCCCGGGAGGGTTTTGCGTCGATGTACAACCCTTTGGCGTTGTATTTGATCGTGTTGCCTGCAATCACAATCCCCTGCCCGCCCCGCAGCACTACACCGATACCTGCGGCGCCTCTGGAACTGAGTATCTTGTTTTCAGTGATTTTTATATTGCGGCTTGCTTCGAGCAGTATGCCTGTCTCGTTGTAACGGTACACGTTTCGCGTGATATTGTTCTCATGACAAAACTCCAGATGCGTCGCAAATCTGCTCTGTAAAAAACGGTTGTTCATGATACGGATGCGGTTCGACCTGTCAAGATGCACATCCCGCACTTTCAAAAATGTATTGCCCTCTATCTTGGAATCGTTGACGTACCAAAACTTTAAACCGTCGCCTCTGAGCGGTATTTTCTCATCGACGGAAGAGATCGTATTGGAGAGGATATAACAGTGGTTTGCCGTCGAGAGGTTGATGCCGTACAATGCGTTGTCAATACGGCACTTTTTGACCGTAATATCCGAAATATTTTCGCCTTTGACGGCGCTGTCGAACACCTCTTTGCGGGTTCCGCTGTTTCTGATCGTGAGATTTTCAAGTGTAATATGGGAACTTTTGAGCACCACCACACTCCCGCTGCCGCCGGCATCCAGAACCACCTTCGCCCCTTTTTCCCCAACAATTTTCAGAGGCTTGTCGATGACAATATGTCCTTTAAAAATACCGCTGCCGAGCGTAATCGTCGCAAAAGGTTTTGCCCGGTCGATGGCATCCTGCAAGGCGTTGGCGTAGAGCATAACGGGTAAAAACAGCAGTGTCAAAACAAACTTCATACGCTCCGCCTCTCTGCACAAATAATGATTAAGTCAATGAGATTGACCTCAGCAACTACCCTTCGCCCGCTCGATTATTTTCGTCGTACTCTTCCCCTCGACAAACTGCACCAGTCGTGTCTCTTTGGCAATGTTGCTGCCGACAACCTCTTTACCTTCGTAATCACCGCCTTTGACGAGAATGTCGGGTTGCACCGTTTTGATCAGCTCATAAGGGGTATCTTCGTCAAACCCGACAACAAAATCAACAGACTCCAGTGCGGCAAGTACCGCAGCGCGGTCTTCCCAGCAGTTGACGGGACGGCTTTCGCCTTTGAGTCGTTTGACGGAAGCGTCACTGTTGAGTCCGAGCACCAGAATATCGCCGTAGCTCTTCGCCTCTTCGAGGTATTTGACGTGCCCGGCGTGCAGGATGTCGAAACAGCCGTTGGTAAAGACAACTTTTTTGGCGCTGTTTTGCAGCAGTGCGCCGATCTCTTCCGTACTTTTTATTTTGGCACTGCTGCTTTTGCGGCGTAAACGCTGTTCATAGGCGGCTATTTCATCCAGTGTGACGGTAGCACTTCCCACTTTGCTCACCGCTACCGCCGCGGCAGAGTTGGCGAAGTGGGCGGCTTCGATAATATTTTTGCCGCTGCAGAGCGCAAATCCGAGCGATGCCAGCACGGTATCGCCCGCACCGGTCACATCGTACACCTCTCTTGCCACGGTCGGGATTTTGGTCATATCCTGCGCGAAGATCGCCATTCCGTCTTCGGAAAGGGTGATGATGGCAAAATCGAGATCGAGCCCGTTTTTGAGCTGCATCCCCGCTTCATGAAGTCTTTCGTCACTGTCGAGGAGAATCCCCGTCGCCTGCGCCGCCTCTTTGCGGTTGGGCGTTATCAGCGTTGCCCCTCTGTATTTGCTGTAATCGGCGCCTTTGGGATCGACCAGTACCGGTTTCTCTTTTCGCCGTGCCAGCGCGATGATATCCTGTGTCAGTTTTTCGGTCAAAACACCTTTGGCGTAATCGGAAAGCAGCACGGCATCGTAACGGTCGATATCCGCCGTAATCTTCTCCAGAATCTTACGCTGCGACGCTTCGGAGATATCTTCACGGTTCTCTTTATCGACACGCACAATCTGCTGATGCAGGGCGATGACACGGCTCTTTTTGGTCGTTTTTCGCCCGCTCTCGGTAATCAACCCCTCCGCGTTCACCCCTTTGTCCCGTAAACGCTGCCGGATGAAATCACCGCTTTCGTCTTCACCGATGACGGAGCTGACACCAACACTCGCCCCAAGCGCAAGAAGATTGTTGACAACATTGCCCGCACCGCCCATCAGATACTCTTCCCGGGTCACTTCCACCACCTGCACCGGCGCTTCGGGGGAGATGCGTTCACATTTGCCCCAGAGGTAGTGGTCGATCATCAGATCTCCGACGACGAGGATAGCGGGTTTCGCTTTTCTGAGACTATCCACGGGCAACCTCTTTCTCGAAAAGGCGTTTGATTTCGGGAATGTACGCTTTGATCCCCGCTTCGAGCGTAAAATTCGGCGCATAGCCGAGGTACTTGACGGTATCGTCGATATCCGCTTCGGTATAGAACTGGTACTGCCCGATGTAGGGGTTGGGTATATACTCCGTGCCGTAATCGGTACCGAGCTCCTGTTGCAAAATATCGGCAATATCCTGAAAACTGCGCGCCTTGCCGGTTCCAACATTATAGACCCCGCTCTTTTGGGGCTGACACGCTTTGATATTCGCCTGTATCACATCTTCGATATAGATAAAATCGCGCAAGATTTTGTCGCTGCCCTCAAAGAGTTTCGGCGCCCTGCCCTGCAATATCTGGTGTCCGAACTGCACCACCGTCGAAGCGGTTTTGTTTTTGAAAAATTCGCGCGGACCGTAGACGTTGAAGTAGCGCAGACCGACGATGGGAATATCTACCCCCTCATCGAGATACTTGTACGTCAGATTGTCCATCATCAGCTTGCTAAAGCCGTACACGTTTCCCGGGTTTTCGTTGCCGACACGCTGCGGGGAAGGGGCGTCTCCGTAGGTGGCGGCGGAAGAGGCATAGACCATCGCCGCACCCTGACGGATCGCCATCTGCAGCAGATCTTCGAAAGCGTTGACGTTGGTGAGGATCATCAGATCCTGTTCCTGTGCCGTCGTATCGGAGATAGCCGCTTCATGAAAGATATAGTCGAAACGGTAGTCGTTTTCCAGCTTCTTCAGCGCCGCTTTGTCGTTGATGTCGCCGCTGACGACGATTCCCTCGAATCCGAGCAAGTTTTTGAAGTGTCCGAAACTTCGGAGGTTGCCGTTGCTGAGTGTCTCCCCGCTTCTGAAGGCGTCGAACACCACCACCGTCGCACCGGGATAATTCTCCTGAAAATAGAACGCCAGATTGCTGCCGATAAAACCGGCGCCGCCGGTAATGAGAATTGTTTTGCCGTTAAAGTCGATATCGCCGTATTTCATCGGTTACTCCAGTACATCATCCACCGCCTGACACATAATGTGCCCGATCAAAATATGCATCTCCTGAATGCGCGGTGTATCGTTGCTGGGGACGACAATGTTGTTGTCGCACAAACCGTTCATCGCCCCGCCGTCTCGACCGCTGAGTCCGATTGTCCGGCATCCCATACTTTTGGCTTTTTTCAGCGCGTTGATGACATTTTCCGAATTGCCGCTAGTCGAGATACCGATCAGCAGATCGCCCTTGTTCGCCAGCGCTTCCACCTGTCTCTCAAACACTTTGTCATAGCCGAAATCGTTGCCTATCGCCGTCAGCGCCGAAGTATCGGTTGTCAAAGCGATACCCGGTAATCCCCGGCGTTCGGTTTTGTAACGCCCCGTCAACTCAGCGGCGATATGCTGCGCATCCGCAGCAGAACCGCCGTTACCGCACAAAAGTACTTTGTTACCGTGCGCCAGTGTATCGGTAATGAGTACGCACGCCATATAGATATAGCTCTGCAACTCATCAATACTCTTTTCAATCACTTCCTGATGCTTTTGCATCTGGTCTGCTATCATTCCCATCATGGTTTTTACCTTTAGCTTTTAGTGTTTTTGTAAATTATCTCTTTGCTGCACCATTTTCTGAAACGCAAAAAACGCTTCCGTTTTGCGTATCTTTCCGTCACGATTGTCCACCAGACCGTACCCCGGTGCAATCAGCTGATGCCAGTAAATGCGTGCAATTTTACCCGATTTTTGCGCAATATCAAAATAGTCCTTCATGAAAGCGGCATATTCCGCTTCGCTGACACACTCTCTTTCACTCGTCGGCGCGTAGGGCGCGGTGTTTGAGAGAGGCCAGTTCACTTCGGTAATGTATATCCGGTTTTCTGTTTTCGGGGAGAGTCGCACCATTGCATAGAGCAAATCGATTTTTCGCCGTGTATCGAAGATACCCATCTGCTTGTTCTGCGGCGCACCCCGCCTGTCCACATAGAGCAGCGCCGAAAAGGTGTCGTAACGGAGTTTGTAGCGGTGAAAAAGTGTGCGCACCGTGTAGTGATACTCAAAATCGATCACCGAAGAGCCGATCAGTTTCAGCGACGGGAAAGAAGCATCGCGGATGGATGCAATCTGCTCAAACCATCGCAGATACTCCTCCATCGAGAAAAAGCCCCATTTGGTGCGGTTGATCGCATTGCCGACCTGAAACTCCGTCACATACGGGGAGAGTTTTGCAAACAGCGTCTGGATGTCCCGCTCCAGCAGCGCCCTATTTTCGATATGTTCGCGATCCTGCAAAAGATTGACCAGTACCGTTTTGCCCGCTTCCCGCCATCTGCGGATAAACGTCACATAGTCGTCGATGCGATCCATCTCCCACAGCGGCACGCGCACCAGCACATGCCCGATACCCAGTTCGTCGATCAAAGCAAACTGCACATCCCCTTTCTCCAGATCGACACCCATACCGTAGATATCTTCATGAAATCCGGCAGGCTTTATGAAAGGCATCGCCAGTAAAGAGAGCGGATAAAAGATAAAATTGCTCGCCAGCAGCGGCAGATAATCTTTCAAATATTTTTTGCGCATCCTCTTTTTATAGGCTTTATCTTTCAGCGGATAGGGCTGGTCGGAGTAGCCGTCCCAGACAAACGGCGGTTTCATAAAGCAGTCACCTTCGCGATAGCCTCCAGAATCTCTTCGGGGCTGATCTCTTTGATTGAATAATCCTCTTTGTTCAGTTTCAACGGATCGACCACGGAAGGAGATTTGAGTAAAATCGTCCGCGCATCGCTGTACACACGTACCGGCGGTGTCGGTCCGAAAAGGATGACGGAGGGGATATTGTTCGCCCAGCCCAGATAGGTCGGTCCTGTATCGTTGCCAACCACCAGCGCACTGTGGGATGCGACCGCTTTGAGTTCATGAAGCGACATCTTCGGCAGTACCTGTACATTCGGCGATTGCTCCGCCAGATACTCCGCAAACGCTCTCTCTTCCGCATTGCCGTGCGGTATGACAACCGGCATCTCCAGCTCCTGCGCCACTTTCGCAAACTGCTCTTTCGGATAGACCCTGCTCTGCCAGGTCGATCCGACGACAAATATCACATAGGGTTCCTGCGGCACAAAATCGGGTCTTTCCATTACCTGCATATAGGGTGCTTTCTGCATTACCTCCTCTTTGGAGAGTGAAAAACCGAGCGCTTCGGAGGCAAGCAGCCGGTATCTGTCTGTGGTAGGTGTATCGTAGGGAATCGCAAACCCTTTGCTGTAAAACCATGCCGCCTGTTTCTCCCGCAAACCGTTTTTACCGAATCCGCGTACATCGTCCGAAAGCAGCCGGGAGACAATTGCGGACTTGATCAATCCCTGCATGTCGATCACCACGTCATAATAACCGTATGCGTGTATCTTTTTGATCTCTTCAAAGAGTGTCGAAGGGGATTTTTTCAGACGGGAGAGGTTGACCGGACACACTTTGTCGATCCCTTCCGTTTCATGAAGCACGGCACTGAACTTCTCTTCTACAAACCAATGCAGTGTTGCATCGGGAAAATGTTTTTTAATAAACTGTACTACAAACGCACTCTGGATAATATCCCCCAGCGCGGACAACTTTACAATCGCTATTTTCATCTGTTCCCGTATGTTTTAGTATAAAAGTTATTATACCTTTTTAAGGTAAATATATAACGGTTTATACTATATTACCGTACCAACTAAATATCTAAAAGTTTGAGAGAACGAGATGAGGTGAGATGTGCGTGAACAAATCTATAGAACTAGCCGTAGCTAATGCAAAGATTTTTTCAGGTGCAGATTGCCTCATATCGTTCTCCCCGAAGGGTGTAGCACTTTCGTCCATACTCTGCGTTAGATTTTTTCGAATTCGCTAAGGCGAGTCCTTCAAAAATCTGTCTTGATTATGAACGAAATTGCTACATCAAACATTTAGATATTTAGTTGGTGCGGTAATATTACCGAAAAGCGGTAAAGTAGTAGAAATCAAAGGACGAGCCTATGATCAAAATACTCATGATTGAAGATGACGCCGAGCTGGCGGAGATTCTGACCGAATACCTCTCTCAGTTCGATATGGAAGTAACCAACATTGAAGACCCTTTTCTGGGGCTTTCCACCCTCAATACCCAAAAATTTGACCTGGTCATTCTCGACCTGACACTGCCGGGGCTGGATGGACTGGAAGTGTGCAGCGACATACGTAAATGGCATGACATCCCCATCATTATCTCTTCCGCACGGCACGACATTACCGATAAAGTGGAAGCACTGGAGCGCGGTGCGGATGACTACCTGCCAAAACCCTACAACCCGCGGGAACTCGAAGCGCGTATCCGAAGTCTGCTGCGTCGTAAAAACAATGAATTTGCCAGTGCGGAACGCCTGGCGAAAAAGAGTAAAGATCTCGAAGTGGACGAAAAACAGCAGTTGATCCGCTTCAAAGGCGAAGAGCTGCATCTGACCAAAGCCGAATACGGTATTCTCAAATACCTGATCAAAAAAGAGGGCGGTGTCGTCTCCAGAGAAGAACTGATCTACAACGTCGAAGCTATCAGCGAAGAGAGTTCCAACAAGAGTATCGATGTTATCGTCGGGCGTATTCGGCAAAAACTGGGAGAGACACCCAAAAATCCGGTCTATATCCACTCTGTCAGAGGTGTAGGATACAAATTTACGCAGTCATAACCCTCTGTTCATGAAGAAATCGATCTTTTACAATATCACCTTTATCTTTCTCGTGGCGGCGATGGCTGTCGGTGTCGCCTACCTCTATATGCTTAAATATGACAAGCAGAAATATACCCAGGAACTGAACCAGCGCTACTCTATCGTCGCCAAAGCCACCCTGCTGCGATTATTGACCGAACCGGTCAACGAAAAGTTCAAAAAAGAGCTCGCGGTCTATAATATGAAGCTCATCAAAGATACCGATCTCATTAAAAAAGTGCTGCAAAACGGTGAAATACTCCAGAAACTGAAAGCAAAAATAGGCAGCAGCGCCATCTACTACTACGACAAAAGCAATTTTTTACTGATAGAGTCTGCCAACAACAAAGCGATCCTGCTCTACGACAAAGCCTTTAAACCCTACCGGACACAGATCCTTTACATCAAACTGATTTTCGGCAGTATTTTTATTGTCCTTTTTATCGCCTATCTCTGGACGATCTCCCGGCTCGGTCCCATCAAAAAACTCAAACATGAAATCGACAAATTTGCCAAAGGCGATCTGGAGATAGACTGCAAAATGGATCGCGGGGACGAGATTTCCGAAGTGGCGAACGCCTTTAACAATGCCGTCAACGAAATCAAAAAGCTCAACAACTCCCGTAAACTCTTTTTGCGCAATATCATGCATGAGCTCAAAACACCCATTACCAAAGGAATGCTCTCCGCCGAAATGCTGCCGCCGGGCAAACAGAAACAACGCCTCACTTCCGTTTTTCAGCGTCTGGAAAGCCTGCTGAACGAGTTTATCGCCATCGAACAGATCACTGTTGACGGCAGTTACCTCAACAAACGGGTCTACCGTATTATCGATATTATCGACGAAGCGATCGACCTCTCGATGGCGGAGCGTAAAAATATTGAACTGACGCTACAGGAAGATATGCAACTGAAGGTCGACTTCAAACTCTTTAGTATCGCCATCAAAAATATGATCGACAACGGTATCAAATACTCCGTCGATAACAAAGTACTGATCTATGCCGAAGAGGACGGTATCGACTTCCTCAGCAAAGGGAAAAGACTCGAACATGATCTCGACTACTATATCGAACCCTTTACGCAGGGAAGCAACCGAAACAGTAAAAGTTTCGGACTCGGGCTCTATATTGTGGACAGTATTTTAAAAGCCCACAAAATGAAACTGGCATATGAATACAAAAACGGCTACAATATATTCAAGTTTATAAACATAATGCCGATTATATGAAAAATCTAATAAGGAAGCCTCAGCCATGGAAAACGCACTCTTTCCGCTCAACGCATTCAAAGCACTCGTCGCACACCATATTGCACTGATAGAGCGTTTTTCAGAACCCGAACTTGCCGAATTTTCCCTCCTTTTTCTCAAACTCGACGACTATCACAATATTGAAATCAAAAAGAGTATCCAGATTGTATTCAGAGACAGTGACATTATCTTTGAATATGGTGAAAACTATATTATCCTCCTTCCCAAAACCGACTGGAACGGCGCCAACGAACTGCTCAACGGACTGCAGGAGTTTCTCGGACAAACCTTTCAGGACTCTATCGTTACCTACCCCGATGACGGGAAAAGTGCAGAAGCGTTGCTGGAAAGCTTCAAAAATGTAGTAAAAAAGTACTATAATATAACACTCGATATTAATTAACCTCAGAGGTGTAACAAACCTTCTGAGAGGAAGGAGCACTTCATGAAACGACTGCTCGGCACCAAAAAGCTGCTGAAGATCTACATCGATACAGATGACAAATATGACGGAACACCACTCTGGGAAGTGATTCTCAAAGAGGCAAAAGCGTCTGGTCTCAGCGGTGCTACGGTATATAAAAGTATCAGCGGCATGGGCATCCACAGTGAATTTAAGAGTTACAAAGTGATTGCCCTCTCCCAGTCTCTGCCGCTTATTATTGAAATGATCGACGCAGAGGAAAAAATTCACGCGTTTATGGAACGTCTCGATGCGGTGATGGAAGAGGGTCTGGTGACGCTCAGCGACGTTGAAGTGATTCAATACAAACACAAAGGACAAAACTGATGTTCAGCGCCACCCTTCTTTATATCGGATTCGGAGGTTTTTTCGGGGCGATTTCACGTTTTTTGATCGCAAGCGGCGTACAAAAACTTTTCGGCGGATTTTTTCCGGTGGGTACACTCACTGTCAATGTGCTCGGAAGTTTCATCATCGGCATCGCAGCACTCTATTTCGAGCAAATCGTCGCACCGGAATACCGCGCTTTTTTCATTACCGGCTTTCTCGGCGCACTGACCACTTTTTCCACCTTCAGTTATGAAACGACCATGCTGATCGAACAGAGCGCCTACTACAAAGCCTTTTTAAATATCGCGCTAAATGTCTTTTTCAGTGTAGGCGCCACCATCTTCGCGATGGTGCTTTTCCGTAAACTTTTTACCGGCTGAGATTCACGCCGGGTGTGTAGAGTATCTTCAGATGCATACCGTTTGCATCCTGTGCAGAGGGTGAATAGAGTACCGGTTGCCATTTATCGTCAAGTGCCTCGGCATTGACAGCAAATGCTCCGCCACTATATGAAAGTGTCTGCTTCTCCAGTTGCACTGTATCAACAAGCCCCTCTACG
>JALWRO010000321.1 GCA_027080605.1 Campylobacterales bacterium | reverse complement strand
ACACGAAGCTGTCTGAGGCGCGAGACCTTCCCATTTGAGATGTATCTCTCTGGCGATACCGACACGCTCTCCGTCGACAACAGCATTGGCATAGACGAAAACGGTTTTACCGACCATATACGGCTGGTAACGCAGTTCCGCATAGACTAATCCGTCTTTGACTTTGGCACCGTCAGGGAAGTAGAAAGCGGCATTGGCAAGTGTTTTGGAGCATGGATTGTACCGATCCTCGTCACCTATGACAAACGTCAGTCCGCTGACATCGCCGATGGTGATGTTGTCATCTACGCCGTACGCATCCGGTTGTGCAGGATTTCCGGTATAGTCATCGACAAGTGTTGCGGTACGGTCTCCGGTAATATTCTGGATATCCCAGCCGCCGAGATAGGTTGGATCGTTTTTATTCTTGTTGGGCAGTATTACGACAGAGTCTTCATTGTCAATAGACGTATTTTGCAGCAGTGATATGGGACTTGACGGCGGGGCATCGACGGTAAATACTTTGTCTCGTTTGAGTGTACCGGTAACATTATTGGGTTGGGGTGGAATTTTATCTGCGTCAGCCTGCGAAGCATAGCCGAGTGTATAGAGTTTCGGATCATTGACGACACCGATTTGCAGGTATGTACCGTCTTTGGCTTTGTTGCCGTATTTATCGACTACATGAAAGACATATTTTTCGACAAACAGTCCGGCATTTTCACCGGAGGATACCCATTTCGTGCCGTAAGGATTGACCGTGATGCTGGCTGTTTTGTTCTTCATAACAACCAGTGGAATGGTGTTGTATAGTTCTCTGGTGCTGTTGTCGGGGAGCACGACGGTTGCGGTTACGCTGATTTGGGTTGTTCCGGAATGATCGCTCATTTTGATGCGTATATCATTTTCGGAGCGCATCTGGTTATTCTCGCTGTCGAGTATCAGTTGGGTCGTCTCTTTGCCCGTATAATCGACAAATTTGCAATAGCGGTTGTCATCTACATGAAAAACGATCTTACGAATAATGTTGTTTTCAAGCGGTGCATCGGTATAGAGTTCTTTGAGTGAGTAGTGTAAAATCCCGATCTCATACTGCTGATATTTGCTTTTGGAAAGCGTCAGTGCCAGTTTGTAAGCATTTTTGGCATCGACTTTAACGGTACTGTTGGTTTCATTATTATCGTTTGCCGGAGGGGTGGTAATGGGTACGAGTGAAGAGTTATTGTCACTGCTTCCATCGTCCGGGGAAGGATCGCTGATGACGGGTGTACTGTCTTTGGGCGTGTGTGTGATCTCACTCTCCAGATCCCTCGTGGCATTATCACAGCCGCTGAGCAGAATAAGGGAAGCAAGTGTCGCTGCATAGATGATGTAACGTAGTGTTGGCATAGGTTGTTCTCCTCAATATGTCGAAATACTGTTACTACTATCGACGAAAGCGAAATTATTTTTAGCAGATTTCTCTTTTTTAATCTGTTGGGCGGGAATTGAGTCGATTTGGTTATAATGCACGAAAAAAATTTCCAAAGGATTTCTATGTCATTTCCCTCTTTTACCCTCACGAACGATACGCTCGAAGCGCAGAAAGAGGCGCTGCTCGATCTGCTTAAAACCAATGAACAGAAGATCGAAGCGCTGCTGTCGCAGGAGGAAAAAACCTATCGCACTTTCGTTACACCTTATCAGATGATGAGCGAAGAGGTGGGGTACCTTTTTACACCTATCTCCCACCTCAACTATGTCTGTAATACCCCTGAGACGGAGAGAGTCTATAACGAACTGTTGCCACCGCTGACAGAGTACTCTACCAGACTGAGCCAGAACGAGGATATCTACCGCACTTTCAAAGATATTCTTGCTGCGGAGGAAGCACAACTTCATGAAGCGCAAAGAAAGGTGCTGAAAGATGCGATCCAGTCTTTTGAACTGAGCGGTGTCGGGCTTCCCGAAGATAAAAAGAAGCGTCTGGCGGAGATCAATCTGGCACTCAGTGAATTGACGACGGCATATGCGCAAAATCTGCTCAAAGCGACCGAGGCGTATGAGCTTCTGGTGGAGGACAAAGAGGCGGTCAAAGAGTTGCCTCAGAGCGATCTGGATGCCGCGAAGGTAGAAGTAGACGGCAAAACGATGTACCGTTTTACCCTTCAGCAACCCTCTTTTATCGCGTTCATGACTTATTCAGCTGACCGAAAACTGAAAGAGCGTCTCTACAAAGCCTATACCACCAGAGCGCCGGAAAATGAGGAGTTGATTACCGAGATTCTGGCGCTCAGAGATGAAGAGGCGAAACTGCTCGGATTTGCGAACTACGCCGAACTCTCTCTGGAGACCAAGATGGCAAAATCGCCGGAAGATGTGATCGACTTTTTGACGACACTGGCGCACAAGGCGAAGCCGCAGGCGAAAAAAGAGTTGGCGGAGCTTCAGAAGTTTGCCGAAGAGACGGGGTTTGAAGGGGAGCTTGCGGCTTGGGATATCGCCTACTACAGCGAAAAGCTGAAAATCGCTACGCTCGATGTGGCGGATGAAGCCTATAAACCCTATTTTGAGAAAAAGCAGACGGTAGAGGGGCTTTTTGCCTTTTTGCATCGACTCTTCGGTATCGCATTTGTCAGAGTCGAGACGCCGGTGTGGCATGAGAGTGTCGAAGTGTTCGATCTGGAGATAGAGGGCAAAAAGCAGGCGCGTATCTATGTCGATCTGGAAAACCGCAAAGGGAAGCGGGGCGGTGCCTGGATGAACGACTGGGTGACACATCATGAAACACTGGAGGGAGAGCGTGTGTTGCCGGTAGCGTTTATTGTCGGCAATTTCGCCCCGGCGACAAAGCGTTCACCGTCACTGCTGCGTCCCGACGATGTCGTCACCCTCTTTCATGAAATGGGACACGCCCTGCAC
>JALWRO010000320.1:8766-11307 GCA_027080605.1 Campylobacterales bacterium | reverse complement strand
ATAAGCCATTTAGCAAACATTTACTCTTTTTTTCTATCTTGATAATAACTGATAAATAAATATTATTACAGGCTTTTTAAAATATAAAAAGTCTATACTCTGTTTTTATGTCGATACTACAATTAGCCTGTACAAAGGAGCTCTCATGAGATATATTTTCACCATACTGACGGCACTGTTTTTACTGAACGGGTGCGGCGGCAGTTCTTCCGGCGGAAGCAATTCTGGAGGCGGAACCGGAGGTGGTGATGCCAAATATGCACTGACCTATAAAGGACTTCGTTTTTTTGCCCCGATATTGCCCCGGTCATCTTATACTCTGGAACAGGTAGATGATCAACTTTTTGAAAAACTTTCTCCGATGCAAAAGCAGCAGGTGGCGGATAAACTGCTCGGAAGCCTTTTTTTCGGCTATCCCCAGCCTGTTCTGGAAGCGAAAATGGCAGAGGGAAATTTTATCTCCTCTCTCTTTACACAACTGCATAGCAATCTCAACGACAAAGTGGCAATAGAAGAGGAGATTCGCGATACGAAAAAGTATTACCATAGCAGTTACTCTGAAGATGAAGTCAACCATGTCCTTTCCCGCTTCTATGCCATGCCGTATCTTGACCACTATTTTTTGCAAAACTGGATAGCCTATATCCTGACGCAGACCATTATGTTTTCGCCCGCCTATGAATTGGATAGTTCCCATTTGCCGAATGTCGCAAGAGTCTATAATGCATTGGTACGAAATATTGAGGAGGAAGCAACCATAGGGTACAGTACCTATCTGCATATGATCAGTTCCGACAACTGGCGCAGATTTCGTTCACCGGAAGACAACGGACGCGAGATGATGGAGATTTACACATTGCAGTTTGACGATGCACTGGTACCGCTGGCGGGCAAAGCATTGCAGAACTGGAAACTCGATCGCGACAACGATACCCTCGTGATCGGACTCAATGAAAATACCAAACCCCTGTCGCTTTTTGGAACGACCGTAGTCAACGGAGATGACTTTTATCGTGAGATGGTGAAATCTTCACTGTTTCAAAAAGGTGTGACTACCCGTCTGGTGGATTTCTTTTTTACCGGTGAAAGCAAATCCAAAAAGGATCAGATTGTCTCGAAAATTGTCCGCTCCAATCCTCAGCGATGGGAAGATATTTTGCTGCAAATCCTTTTTTCAAAGGCTTATTTGCTTGAGAGCGTACGCCCGAAAAGTGCGGAGGAACTCTTTTACAGTCTGACCAGAAAGATGGAATACAAACACTTCAAATATACATTTGAAAACTTTGCCGAAGCATTGGACAAAATGCATCAGGCGACGATGAAATACAAACTCGGCAAACTGGAACGTGTACCGCTCGATACGCTCTCTTTTATCAACTATCACAAATTTATCCGTGAACGTGTCATGATTAAAAGAGCCAACCCCGATAAACCCAACAACTACAAAGACTGGGATGCCTCCGGTTTCAGAACCTCCTATATCGGAGAGAACCGTTTTTCTCTTAATCTTTCCGATCCCAAGGCGAGTTTGCACTCGCTGGTACGGTACCTCTTTATCAGCACGATTTCACGTGAACCGACAGCGCAGGAGCTGGTGCTTTTTGACGGGCACATGCTGCAACAGAAAGCGGATGGGCTGGAGTATGCATCGGGTTTGAATCTTGTCAAAACTTCTGGACGGACTGATGCCGCCATTATGATACTCGACTATATTTCAAGGCTGAGTGAACTATACCAATACAAAAAGGTACAATCATGAAAAGAAGAGCATTTTTAAAACTTTCGGCAGTTGCGGGAACATCTCTGATGATACCCCATAGGGCAAATGCGGCGGATATCGATCTCTCCGGTGTACGTTTCAACAGTGCGACCTATCAGAAAAACAAAGCACAGGTGATTATGATCTTTCTGTATGGCGGTCCGAGTGAACTGGCGGGCAATTTGACCAATATCGAAGCGATCAAAAAGGCTTCCCAGAGTAAATATGACCAGTATTTCAGAAGCATTACCCCTACTGCCAACCACTTCTGGCAGGAAGCCGGAGGTACTTTTATGGAGTCACTGCTTGCCTCGGGAGATTTGAATATATTCCGTACCTGTTACTCAAAGGTCAGAGAGGAGAACAACAACAAATCCCACGGAAAATGTGTTGCACAGAATCAGCGGGGGAGGTTTGTCGGAGAAGGGGAGGGTGTCTTTACAACACTCGGACAGATTTTGCAAAAAGAGGGGATTATCAACCAAAATACGATTCTCCCTTTTGTGACCATGGAAGGGGAGTCAGGCTTTTACGGCAAAGGAGACCGTACGGTACCGGGCTTCCTGCGTCCTGTAGGAGTGGGAAAAAATCTTGACAATCCCTATGCCCGAGGCAGCACTAATCGCTGGTACTACTATACCGAAACAGAAAGGCAAGTTCCCGATTATGAGACAAACACTACTGCCGCGATCAATGCAAAGATGGATCAGCTGGCACAGTCTCTCAACGAAGAGGGACCGATCAAAGAGGCATTTGCACAAAGAGGCAAACTGGAAGATTTT
>JALWRO010000320.1:0-8756 GCA_027080605.1 Campylobacterales bacterium | reverse complement strand
TTTTATCAATCAGATCAAAACCAAACCGCTGCCTGCCGGTGTGACCTATCCGGACAGAAACAGTTTCGGTGCAAAACTGCAGACTGCGGTCAAAATTCTCACCGCCAATCCGGATACCAAAGTCATCTCACTCGGCAATGACGGTCTGGGAGGATGGGACGACCACAACGATGCCAGAAACTATGTTTCCCGTATGGAAAACCTCTTCTCGGCGCTGAATGCCGCGATGACACATATCAAAGCGGAAGGAAAGGCAAATGAAATTTCGATTATGGTATTTGGAGATTTTGGAAGAAATGTCAATCTGAATTCGGCGCTTGGCTGGGATCACGGAAATAACCAGAACTTTTATCTGCTTGGAGGTAGAAACTACTTCCGTTCAACAGGTATTATCGGAGAGACGGAACTCTACAATCCCAACAGACTCAATCGCCTCTACCTTCGACCCAAAGTGGGAAGTTATTGGTTTGAACCGCTTAGTATTGCGGCAACCATTTACAAGATATTTGGTGTTGAAAACCCGGAAGTGTTGACCGAAGGTTACGGTGCGATTGACGGAGGTTTGTTAGTGTAGAAAATCGGACATAAAAAAAGGGGTGATACCTGCAAAAGCAGGTATCACCCCTTGAAGTACAAAACGTGTAGTTTACGCTTCAGCAGGAATAACGGAAACTTTGTTTCTTCTTTTATCTTTCACCTGAAACTTGACGTGACCGTCTACCAGTGCGTATATAGTATGGTCTTTACCGATACCTACATTTTCACCGACATGTACTTTCGTACCTCTTTGTCTGATAATAATATTACCGGCTCTGACGAACTCACCGCCGAATTTCTTAACGCCCAGTCTGCGACCGGCTGAATCTCTGTTATTCTGGGTACTACCTTGACCTTTCTTATGTGCCATTTTACTTCCTTACGTAAGATAATGAATTTTGTGCGTGATTATAGCAGTTTTTACTTAAAAATATATTATGGGTGAAGAGAGCATGAGGATATTAGAAAATATATTAAGTAATAAATCAGTTTGTGAATTTAGTAAGAAAAAAATTGCTACTTTTAGTAGCAACAATAAAGGAGTATTTTAAGTTATTTAGGTAATAAAAAACAACTTTTGTATTGAAAAATTCTCTATTTTACGCATGTACATTAAGTTTTATGATATTGGTAATGATTTTGTCTCTTTTTTTTGGATGTCTGATATGGTATATTGAGAATCTTAGTATTATTTGAGTGTTTTATTATTTCTCTCTTAACAACGACGAACCAGTAACAGTATTAAGGATATGGATGAAAAAGAAAATATTATATGGATTTTCCTCTTTTGTGACAGTCGTTTTTCTTACAGGATGCGGTGGTGACGACCTTTTATCAGATAAAAATCAAAATATACATACCGGTTATATTAAGCCACAAAAGACCGCTGTAATTGGGCAGGAGTATGTTTTTGATCAAATTCCCAGGGTAAAAAGTGTAAGAGTACTGAATCGAACGGATGTTGATGCAATTCGTGTAAAAGGTTTGGAGTATTTGAATAAGTTGCGACATCAAACCGGAATGATTCCATTTCAGTCGGAGTCACATCTCGATACAGCAGCATATAATCATGCACATTACCTGATGATCAACTATGCAATTGGTCATAATGAATTTGCAGGTAATCCGGGATATACGGGTGCAGATCCATCAGACAGAGCAATATATGCAGGATATGCCCACAGAATGGTTAGTGAAAACCTCTCTTCTGGTAACAGTTCTGTTTATGATTCAATTGATGCTCTTTTTTCTGCAATTTATCATCGCTTCGGCTTTTTATCTTTCTCTATGGATGAAATTGGAATAGGTGCGGATACATCTGTATTGCATCCATATGGGAATGCATACAATTATGATATGGGTATCTCCCAGTTACGAAATGTATGTGAAGGTGAACAATTTCAAGACCATGGCGTTTATTTTTATGGTGTATGTTCTGATCTGCAGTTTAAAATAGGACAAGTACAGTATGAAAATGCGTTACGGGCAAATCAGTTACGAAATCCAAAATATGTATTATGGCCATATCTTAATCAGACAGATGTACCACCGGTGTTTTTTGAAGAAGAGCCTGATCCTTTACCTGAATGCAGTGTCAGCGGTTACCCCGTCAGTATACAGTTCAATGAATCAAAAAACGGTGAAGTGTTTGTAGACTCTTTTAAACTTTATTATGATGCTAATAATTCAGAAATTACTGATACGAAGTTGTTGGATAAAAAGAGTGATCCTAACGGTTATTTCAGTAACTATGAGTATGCCTTGTTTCCGATGCAAAGACTGGACTGGGATACAAAGTATCGTGCAGTAGTTTCTTATACGGAAGATAATATTCCTTATGAGGTAAACTGGACTTTTAAGACAGTTGCATTGCCGTATCCTTATTTTAAAGTTACTCAGGAGGAGAATGCATTTACTGTTACAAGTGGTCAGACATATTTGATATATATTCCACCTAAAAGCTGTAATGATACGGGTGCAGGCTATAGTGTACGTTATACCGGTGATTTACTTGTAGAAAGTGACTATCATGATTACAATACGATTCAGATAAAGGTGACAGGATCGTCGGGAGACGTAAATGTTTTATTACAGGATGGGCGTAATATTACTTTAACAGTTGTTCTGTCAGATAGTGTGATGAAACGTGCAACAGTGGTACCAGGAGACAGCAATGATACAGCCACTTCGGCAAATGTACAGCAATCCGATGAATCTGACATATGGGATTTGCTTTGGCTTTTGTTTCAAATAATTAAAAATTGACTTTAAACTTTCCAATCCTTATCTCTGAAAAAGAGAAAGGATTGGAATTTGACTTACCCCTCTACCACTTCTTCAATCTTCTCAATCGGATTAGTCTTCTTGTTCTTCGCGTCAAATATATAGGCATACATTGGAACATATATCAGCGTCAGCAGTGTGCCGATCAAAAGTCCGCCGATGGCGACGTCGGCAAGTGGGCTGAGTCGTTCGAGTCCTACCGCCTGTTCGAGGGCGATGGGGATCATACCTGCGATGGTACCGAAGGCGGTCATCATGACGGGACGGAAACGTACGCGTACGCTTTCGATGGCGCTTTCAAACGGTGTTTCGCCGCTTTCGCGGTAGCTTTGGTAGAAGTCTATCAGCAAGACGGCATTTTTGATGATAATACCGAAAAGCAGGAGGATTCCCAGCAGGCTCGGCATGCAGCTCGGTTTGCCAAAGAGCAGCATACCCCATGCAGCACCGATCAGTGAGAGTGGGAGGACGATGATCATGATAAACGCCAGCCGTACGGAGCGGTAGATGGCGATCAGTGTCATGATGAGAATAATCACTCCGAGTCCGATCGCTTTGATCATCCGTTTGAAGCTGTCATGAATCTGTGCGATATCGCCTGCCTGTGTGATCTTGACACCGTCTGTTTTGACGTGTTGCAGTGCGGCAACGGCGTCGTCGGTGATATGTGTCACCGGGCGTTTGGAGCGGTAGCCGTTGACATCGACGGAGTAGAGCATTTTGTCTCTCTCTATTTTGGCGAAGGAGAGGTGTCGTTTGACGGTTGCCAGCTGTGCGAGCGGGATTTCACCCGATTTGGTGGAGATCGGCAGGAGTCTCAGTGTCTGGATATTTTGTGAAAATTTCCCTTTCAGATAGAGCCTGACGTATTGCGTGTTCATCGACGCGAGGTTGGCGTTGAGGCTGATGATTTGTCCTTTCAGCGGCAGTTGCATCGCGATCTGATACGGGGTAATACCGTAGCTGAGTGCTTTGTTTTTGTCGATGATCAGCTCGATTTCGGTGAAGTCTTTGTCCCAGCTGGTGGAGACGGAGGTGAGTCCTTTGACCTCCTGTACCGCTTTGGCAACTTTGGCTGCCGCGTCGGAGAGTCCGTCGGGTACCGGGGACTGGAGGCGTACATCGAGTGTCGCTTTGATGGAGGAGAGTGCCGTCGCACCGAAATCAAAGACGTCGTTGCGTTTGATGCCTTCCAGATGCGAGAGTTTTTCGCGGATGATATTCTCCAGTTCCCAGATTGACTTTTTACGTTCGAAACGGTTAACCGCATTGATGGTAATAGTCGCTTCCGCCGGCAGGTTTCCGCTTCCCAGACTCAGTACGCCGGGTTCGGTACCGAAAGCGACGGAA
Source organism: Campylobacterales bacterium (assembly GCA_027080605.1). Lineage (GTDB taxonomy): Bacteria > Campylobacterota > Campylobacteria > Campylobacterales > QNZT01 > QNZT01. The sequence goes on along the minus strand of JALWRO010000320.1, from coordinate 4,586 downwards.
CTCATCTTAACCCACGGTTGTGCATCGAGCCATTCGAGGATCGGGCGGATCTTCTTTTCTGCACTGTTGACATTTTCATTGGCGCTGAATGCAATCTGCGCTTTGATAATACCCGTATCCATCGGAGGCATGGCATCTTTACCGATGATCGGCATAATGTTTTTCATACTCAGTACCAGTGTCAGAACGACAGCAGCGGTTAAAAGCATACGTCGCGGCGCCCACCATTTGCCGTTGGAAAACTTGATGATTCCCACATAAGGCGCTACCAGCCGTCCGATGGTGTTCTGATAGAGTTTATCGAACAGTTTTTCGATCTTTGTTTTACCGGTACCGTTTTTGTAAAGCCACGCCGAAAGGGAGGGGATAAATGTGACCGAGAGAAAGTAACTCACCAGCAGGGCGATAATCAGTGTCTCGATGAGCGGCTGAAAGATTTTTTGCGGAAATCCGCCGACGAACATCAGCGGGAAGAGAATCGCGATAGTGGCGATAGTTCCTGCAAAGACAGGGCTGAGTACCTCTTTGGTACCTTTTTGGATGGCGGTTTGCAGATTTTCGTGCTCTTCGTTGAGATGGCGTTCGATATTTTCAAGTACGACGACGGCATCGTCGGTGAGCATACCCAGCGCGAGGATAATCGCCGTATAGATGACGATGTTGAGCTCCCCGCCTGTCATCCAGATAATCGCCATGGTAGAGAAAAATACCATAGGAATAGAAAGCCCCGCCGCGATAATCGCACGGAAATTTCCCAGAAAGATCATGATGACCAGCAGGGTGTAGATGATCGCATCACGCAGGGCTTCGAGCATATTGTTGTTTGCCTGTTCGATGAGATCTCTTTGTGTGTCGGCGATCTCAAAGTGGATATTGGGATACTCTTTCTGCAATAGTTTCATCTGTGCGCGGGCGGCTTTGCTGACATCCAGTACGCTGCCTCCCGGAGCACGTTGTACTACCAGTGCGATCGCCTCTTTGCCGTTACCGAGGTAGCCGCTGGTACGTTTTTTGTAGCTCCAGCTCACGTCGGCGATGTCGGCGAGTTTGACATTGGGAAGGATGGGGAGCTGTTTGAGTTTTTCAATATTGTCTTTCTCCCCGTAAAAAGTGATGGTGTAAAAGTCATCTTTGCCTTTGACAAAGCCTATGGGAATATCATGATTGAGGGCGCGGATCGCTTTGGTGATGCTCTCGAAATTGACACCGTATTTTTTGGCTTTGAAAGGATCGACTTCGATATTGACGGCACTGTTGTAGCCACCGAAAACTTCGACGTTACCTATTTGCGGATTGCTCAGCAGGTAGGGTTTGATAAAGCTGTCGGCGATTTTTCGGATATCCGCCAGTGAAATATTTTTGTTTGCCGGACTGAGTGAAATGACATCCACCGGCAGGGTAAAATCACCTGCCGTATAGATTGCCGGATTGGCGTTTTGCGGCAGTTTCGCCTTGACGATGGAGAGGGCGTTCGCGACATCCACGGCGGCGGCGTTCAACCCTTTTTTATAGTCGAAATCGGCTTTGACGATGGAGAAGTTCGCGACATTGACAGAACTGACATCGGTGACCAGTCCCAGCCGGGAGATCTCCTGTTCGATCGGTTTGGAGACGGTATTTGCCGCGACTTGTGCTGTTGCGCCCGGTACTTTGGTGATGACAATGACCTGTGGAGGATTGGCATCGGGGAACAGGTTTTTGGGCAGTGTCACCAGTGCGATGATACCCATGACAAAGAAGCCGGCTATCAGCGAATAGAGCAGATAGGGGCGTTTATAGAAAAAGTCAAACATCCGTTACTCCTTGATTTTCAGCGCATAACCGCTTACGAGTTTCAGCAATATATCGGGCTTGGCAACAACCAGTTTCTGACCTGCGATCTGGCTCTCCGTCACAATACCCTCTTCGCCGCTTTGGGTGATGTTGATCTCTTCGGGCAGTGCGTGGTCTCCTTTTGCCTGAAGGACATAACTCTTTCCGTTTCGGTTCAGCACGGCGTCAAACGGCAGTTTGACACCGTTTCCTTTGTAGATGACGACGCTGACTTCAACACGGTCACCACTGTTGAGGTTGGCTGTGGGAACGTAGACTTTATATTCATGAAGACCGTGAAACGTACTTCCGAGCGGTACGGCGTCATAGACTTTGTTTTGAAACAGTACGCCTTTGACGGGAACGGAGTCAGGTGTGCGTACCAGCAGATAGCTGCTTTTGCCGCCTCTGGCGCTGATTTGCAGCAGCGGTTTTCCGGGCATTGCCATAGATCCTGCGGTGACGAATGTTTTGGCGATGACACCGTCCACCGGTGCGATGATCTGTGCGTAGGAGCATATTGGTCAATTCATGCAACTTCTGTCTGAGTGCGTCGCGTTTGGCTCTGGCTGCGGCGATCATGGAGGACTCTTTTTGGTATTGTTCGATAGACGCACCCTGAACTGCGAGCAGCTCTTTGGTTCTTTTGTGTGTCTGGATCAGGTTGTTGAGTGTGATATTTGCCGCGGATATCTGGCTTTTGATACTTCCTATGTTGCTTTGGATATCGGTGGTATCGAGTGTGGCGACGCGTTCACCTCTTTTGACACGGCTACCGCTCTTTTTGACAAATTCTACACGCGCGGGAAATTTGGATGCGACCATGATGTCGGCATCGTTTCCGGCGGTTGCCAGGTAGGGCAGGGTGAGTGTGACATTGCCCGGTTTCGCGACCATCGTTTTTGCGACGATGGGGTAGATTTTTGCCGTCGGTATACTGGCGGCTTCGGCTTTTTTCTTCTTGATAATTTTGACAGCTGCAACGATCAGCAGTGCTACAATTGCCAGAAAGATGACTATTTTGATAACTTTTTTCATTTTACGATCTCCTCGATTGGGTTGGTATAGATAACGGCAAGCTGCATAAGGGTTTGCCATTTTTTTGCTTCTGCTTCATGAAGTTTCGCCTCCTGTGTGACGAGGTCGTCTTCATATTTGAGATAATCCTCGGTACTCATACGCTGACTTTGGTAGGCGACTTTGGCGATTTCAAGCAGCCGTTTTTTGTCTGCTACCGAATCTTTGTAAAGCTTTACCGAAGCTTCGAGCATCGGTAGTACACTTTTGAGGCGGTTTGCCTGTGCCTGAAGAGAGAGCTCCTCTTTTTTCAGCTCCAGCCGGGACTTTTGGAGTGCAAGTCTGGAGTGGTCGATGGCGGCATACTGCGATTTCGGATAGAGCGGGACTTTGAGTGCCACGCCGATATCGCTGTATTCTTCGTCGATACTTTTGTCGTTATTGTAGGCGTCGGCAAAGCTTTTGACATAACTGCCTTTGAGAAAGAGGGAAGGGTATAGTTTCTCTTTTTGCGCTTTTAGTTCGAGGCGATCCGCTTCAAGCTTCTTTTTCAACGGATCAAGCGCAGTGATCTCCCCTTCATGAAGTGTTTTTTTCTGATGCATCGAAACGGCATGTCTGAGGTGAAGGCCGGTCAGTGCATCGATGGTTTCAATCGCTTTTGTTTTCCCTATGGCAATGTTGTTGAGGGCAATATTGACCTGGGAGAGTCCGTCGTTGATTTTAAAGAGTGCCGATTTCGGCGCTCTGCCGCTTTTGACTTTGAGATTGATGAATGATTTGGTTTTTTGCAGGGAAGCGCGTTTGCTGCGAAGCGCTTTTTGCATCGCTTCGAGATAGTGCAGGTTCGCGTTGGCTCCGACGATGATTGCTTCATTTTTCAAAAGGTTGATACGCTTTTTCAGTCTGGCGGACTGCTGCATCTTCTTCGCTTTGTCGGCATAGGTAAAGATCGACTTGACAAACAACGGCATACCGACCGTGACGCCGAGGCGACTGATATCTTTGCTGAAAGGCTGCGGCTCCTCTTTGTTTTTGACCATCGGCAGTAGTTCGTTCGGCGGTACGGGAAGCATACCGGTCGGGGTATTGTAGTGATCGTAGCTGGCAAAAAGCGTAATATCGGGATAGAGTTTGGCATAAGCTTTCTCCATACCGTTTTCCGCCTGCCGGATCAATACCTCGTCTGCGCGGGTTTGCGGATGGTTCTTCAGTGCATCGAAGAGTTCACCAATGGTGGTTGCGTGCAGCAGCAAGGGCAAGCCCAGCGATGCCAGCAGTAACGTACGTTTCATCTATCCTCCTTTAACATAGTGTTGATTTTGTGTATGACATATTTCGCGATCTCTTCGATATCGCAGTCGGCACAGGTGTCGAGATCGATATCGTCCAGGGTGGCTGCTTTGATGCGCAGCGGTTTTGTCGTGACCAGCAGATTGATGGTGCCGAGTATCATGAAATAGACGATCATCGGTGTGACGTTGTGGAAACATCCCTTCTCTTTACCACGTTTCATGATGTCGCTGAAGAGTGCGTACAGGCGGCGCATAGCGCTAAAGAGCATTTCCGGCAAAACAGCGCCGCTATCACTTAGCTCTTTGAGCAGCAGTGCGGGCAGGTAGGGGTGTGTGCAGGCAAAATGTGCATAAGTGCGGATAAAGCCCGCAAGTTCGTCTGCCGGTTTTTCGTGTGATTTGTTCTCTTCAAGAACTGCCTGCTGAATCTCTTCGAGAACTTCATGCATGACAGCTTCATAG
>JALWRO010000319.1 GCA_027080605.1 Campylobacterales bacterium | reverse complement strand
AGCGATTAAGCGTAACAAAGCTGGACTCTCCGACCAGACCCGTCCGATCGGATCGTTTATGTTCCTCGGACCGACCGGTGTCGGTAAAACAGAGAGTGCCAAAGCGCTGGCGGAGTTCCTTTTCGACAGTGAAAAGGCGCTGATCCGCTTCGATATGAGTGAGTATATGGAGAAGCATGCGGTGAGCCGTCTGGTCGGTGCACCTCCGGGATATGTTGGATACGAAGAGGGTGGTCAGTTGACCGAAGCGGTCAGAAGAAAGCCCTACAGCGTGTTGCTGTTCGATGAGATCGAAAAAGCACACCCGGATGTTTTCAACATTATGCTGCAGGTGCTCGATGACGGTCGTTTGACTGACAATAAGGGTGTGACGGTCGATTTTAGAAATACGATCATCATCCTGACGTCAAATATCGCCAGCGACAAGATTATGGAGTTCAAAGATCCCCGTGATCGTGAAGTGGCGGTAAAAGATGAGTTGAAAAAATATTTCAAGCCGGAGTTTCTGAACAGGCTGGATGATATTATCATCTTCAATCCACTTGGTCTGGAGCAAATTACGAAGATTGTCGATATTCTCTTTGCTTCTATCGCGAAAAAAGTGAAAGAGAGAGGTATCGAGATCTCTATGACCGATGCCGCCAAAGCGGTGATCGCACAGGAAGGTTTCGATCCGGTTTACGGTGCAAGACCACTCAAACGTGCACTCTACGGTGAAGTCGAAGACAGACTTGCCGAACTGATCCTCAGTGATCAGGTGGACGAGGGCGACAGAGTCCTCTTCGATGCGGAAAACGATCAGATCGTTGTCCGTATCAACCCCTGATAGTCACCACTTCATGTAAAGGAGCCATCCGGCTCCTTTCTTCTATCTAACCGTTTTCTTCCATAAAGCAATATTTTTGAAAAAGTGTAGTGTCAGATAAGTCCTTAATATTAAATTAATATTTAAGTTATATAATATTTATTACTTAATGTAAAAAATTTAATATATTTAATAAATAAGGCGTTTTTTTAAATGAAATCTCTGTTTCTCATACTTATTTTGCTTTTTTCACACAATGCCTTTGCCCGAATGGATGCCAATATCAGCAATTATCCCAAACTGGAACTAGAACGGATCAATATGGTGCGCAAGGCGAGAGTATTGACCAAAGAGTATCAAATGTTGCAAAACAGGTTGAAAGGGTGGCAAATCCGGAAGCAGCAGTTAATAGCGCGTTTTGAAGAGAAAAACAGCGCTATGTCACAGCTGGCACTTGGTCAGGATAACCGGTACGGTATCCGAAGGGCGGAAGAGCGACGTAAACAATTTTATGCCTCTATCGATGCAAAAGAGCAAAAAATTCAGGACAGAATTGCTTCGGTACGTCAAAAACTTGATCAGTTGAAAGAAGATTTCTATTTTAAGTTTGCGGTTAATCTTACTGATGATGAGATGTTTCATGACAAAGTGGTACATGTCAAAGAGAAACAGAAAAAGATTCATATGCTTAAAGAGTATATCAACTATATGGAATCATATGAAAATCTTCGTACGCTAAATGCCAAATATGACAAAGTGGAAAATCTGCTGCAAAGTATTGCCAAAATCAACAACAATGAGAAGCTGTTTGAGCAGAATATCACTCGAAAAGCGGATGTCAACCGGGAAAAGATGTTTGAATATAAAAATATGGCGGAACGGTTACGGGAAGAGTTTACCAACCGTTATCATGTCGATATTGAAGATCTCGACCGGGCAAAACTCTTTTTGCAGAATCTGAAAAAAGCCTACTAAAAGAAATCTCTTTTTAGGAAGTGAGACTTTAGTCTCATCGGACAGAGGTGCAGCTAAAGCAGCACTTCCGATCAGAGAGAAGCGAGCCTCTCTAAAAATCCCAGACGACGGCGGCATAGAGTCCTTTGAAATCTACATCTGCGGTAATATCTTCCACATCGTCCAGTTTCAGTTTGACCATCTTGACACCAGCTTCCAGTCCGAGACCCGCCACAAATGTATAGCGTGCTGTCAGATAGAGGTCGTAGAGGGTGTTGCCGCTGTAGGTAATCATATCTCCCTCTGCCTGAAAACTGAGATCGGACATGGGAATATCGACTCTCGCTTTGGCGTAGAGTGTCGGTAGAACGACGGAAAAATCGGTATCACTTCTACCGATGATATCATTTTCCACATAGGTCGTGCCTTTGATATATTTGGCGTTGAGACCGAGGTCGAGGTTGAGCCAGTTGTCGAGAATTTCATAATAGAGCGTGGCATCGACGATATCCAGATCGACATTGGTAGCAATGTCGCCGCTATAGATTTTGTCGCCAAATTTCAGATTGGTGACGGTTCCGTTGCCGCTGTGTGAGAGCCGGCTGTAGACTGCACGGATGTTGGGAAGTACCGGCACCGGATGTTCGAGATAGGCTTTGAGGACAAAACTGCTCTCTGTGTCCCATCCGAAGTTTTTTTCGACATCGGCGCTGTTTCCTTTGTAGGCGAACTCACCCGACGGCTGATCGCTGAGGTATCCCAGACTGATTTCACCGCCGACGACGTCTGCCTGGAGGAACGATGACGCCAGAAGCAGCGCACCGACTGTTTTATATTTCATGAACGTTTCCTTTGTTTAGTTTGTTTGATTATATAGTGTTTTTAATAAATATTTTATAGTTTACAATTCCAAACCATTTCATGTTACAATCATTTCATGAAAAAAAAGATTGGTATCATCGGCGGCGGTGCTTCGGGATTGCTGTGTGCACTTGTTGCGGCAGAGGGTGGTTGTGATATTACAATCATCGAGAAAAACGGCAGAGCAGGGCGTAAGATTCTCGCTACGGGGAACGGGCGCTGCAATATCAGCAACAAGGAGATTGCACTTTCACATTATCACGG
>JALWRO010000318.1:2021-11333 GCA_027080605.1 Campylobacterales bacterium | reverse complement strand
ATCTAACGCAGAGTATGGACGAAAGTGCTACACCCTTCGGGGAGAACGATATGAGGCAATCTGCACCTGAAAAAATCTTTGCATTAGCTATGGCTAGTCCTGCAGATTTTTTCACGCACATCTCACCTCATCTCGTTCTCTCAAACGTTTAGATATTTAGTTGGTGCGGTAATAGTTTTCGCGATTATAGCAGAAAAAGATGAGAAATGTAAGAGAGGATCTAAAAGGCGCCCCCGCCGGGAGGAGTGTGTGTCTCGGCAGGGACATATTGTGTGAAAAAAGTATTATAACATTTTTCTGTGTAAAGTTTGTGTAGTGTTTATGAATTCTCTTACAACTTTTGAATCGTCCGGCGATGAATCCGGATCGGTTCTGTAATACCTGTATCATTATTGTCCAGCACGCTGACAACGACATCGACAATCGCGGTCAGGTTGGAGTCTGCCGTTGAGAGGTTGTTGTCGAGCACTTTGTTACAGTTCACTAAACCGTTACCCATATACATCAAAGTGACATTCATCTCATGGGTCGGATGGGCGGTACCGGGGTAGAGGATATTGACTTTTTCGATGCAACTCTGGTGGTTGTCGTGTCCGGATGTTGCCAGCAGGGCATACTCCGTCGCACTCCTCGCCAGCAGATACGCCTGCTCTTTCAGATAGAGATCCACCGTTGTTTTGCCGCTCAGTGACGAAAGTGATATCATCATCGTCATCAGCAACGATACTGTCATCATAATGATGATCGCCGTAATCAAACTAAATCCGCTACGCATCAGAATACCGCCTTCTCTTTACAAAATCCAAACCCGATCCCCGTCTGATTACCATCCTGAATACAGAGCTTCAGACGCACCGTATTCCCCGACTGCAAAAAGTTGAAACTGCTGACATGCTGTGCAATCAACGCCTTCTTTCCGTCGGTATATTTCTCATTGTACCACGGCTGATAGTTGTAATAGAGTGTCAGGTTGAAGTCATCAGGATTGTTTCCCTCCGGTACCAGTGCATACGCCGTCCATGCCAGCCGATACTGCTCTTTGAGATGGGTAACTCCCATAGCGGTAATATTTTCATCGAAAACCAAAATCCGGTTGTTCGCCGGATCACGGTGTACCGGCAGGGTTGCATTGTGATCCGTACTCGTCCAGTCCCAGCCGAAACTTTTGAAGGTATAGTCACTCAGTTTTTTGAAAATCAGTACAGGGTTATTGTGGTTTGTTACATCGGTATCATTCAAATCTACCTCCCCGTAAGAGAGATCATCGATCGTCTGCACCGCAAAATCGAGATTGGAACCGCTGGTATAGATCTGTGTCGCATCTGTAGCAGGGTTTTCCAGATCGACGAAACCGCTCCAGCCGGGAATCATCAACGTCCCGTTGCTCTCTCCCCGAAACGACTCGTAGTCAAATCCAATCCACTCCAGTACATCGTAGGTATCGTTCAAATCCTGAGAGTTGAGCCAGTCGATCTTGTTCGTCCCTTTCTGACGTACGATAGTAGAGGCTTTCACCCGGTACTGTAAACGCGATGTAATCATCTCCAGTGCCAGTTCCGTCTGCTGTTCAAGATTGTTGATATATTTGGAGCGAATATACCCCTCATACATATGGGCGATAATATTGGTCCCGATCATCGCTACGATACCCATGATGACAATCACCATCACGATTTCAAACAGCGTAAATCCAGTGCGTTTGGCGACATGTTTTGCCATTAGTTGATCTCCTTTTCGAGCAGATCGACTTCACCAAGGTTACATGAAAATGCCCGGAACAGAAAATTTTGATAATTCTTACTGCTGACATCGAGTTCGATCATTTTAATACTGGTACTGTCGGCATTGTTGGTAATACTCTTTTTGGTGGAGGGATCGAACGCAAAATTGATCACCGTATCGTTATAGTCACTTCCTGGAACCAGTGCATCGGATATGTAATAGACATGTGTCGTCAGGTTCAAATCCCGGTCAAGATAGTCGTATGTATCTGTCGGTGTACTTGCACCGGATCCGGCAAGGCTGGAAGAGAGCCCGTCAAAATCATTGATATCGGTAATATTGGCATCGACACTGGAAGAAGGGTATGTCGCAACAGCCATCATTTTACGACGCAAATCGCCATACACATGTCCGATACGCCGCTCTATATAGTATGTACCGTTACGATCAAGTGCCGGCGCACCGCTGTACACATCCAGTGCACGCAGCCTTCCTTCGGTATTGTTCCCGTCTCTGGCATTATCATCCCACTGGTAACTAAGGACATTTCCCATTTTGGTACGGGCTGCCAAAATCGCTTCCTGCATCATCGAAAAATTGTCACTTTTGGCACCCTGCTGCAACATCATCGGTACAGACATGACAGAGATTGCAATCACCACAATCGCCAGTACCAATTCTATCAGGGAGATACCTCTTCGCATCCGCGCCGATCCTTTTTCAGAGAGTTTTTACCGTTCATGAAAGCGGTATAGTGTCTCTATATCGGCATTTTTTTAAAAAGGTGCATATCCGATACGATCTGGACGGCTTTTATCAGAAATATCGATCACCTTCAACCCCTCGCTGCCGTCTGCGACAAAGGCGATTGTTTCTGTACGGTTGACCGCCACACCACGTGCCGTGCCGTTCGTATCGAATGATGAGAGATGGCGGGCGACACCGTCGGTACCGACCGTCACAATCTCCAGCCCCGCACGGTCTCTGGCAAGGTAAAGCCTTTGGTCTGTCGCACCGAACGCAAAGCTCCAGATCATACCGGCATCGTGTGCATCGTAAAAAACCGAGTACTCCGGCTGACGGGGATCGGTCAAATCGATCTTTTTCAGAGCACTCGTCAGTGTCGAGATGTAGATATTATCCCCGGTATGGTCACTCCCGACGTCGATACTGCTCCCCTCCAGTGCCACACCACCGAGTAGTTCCGGTCGAGACGGCACGGTCGCATCGAGCAATTCAAAACCGTATCCGCTGTTCGCCAGACAGAGATCCTTGTCGTCGCGGCAAAACTGCAGATCTCTCACCGTACCGTTACTCTCATACCTTCCCAGATATCCGGGTACCGACTGATGAGTTACATCAAAAAGCTGTACGCCCTGCCCCGTGCCGATTGCCAGAGTCTGTGTATCTGCCAGAAGTGCCACTGAAGTCGCGTTATCATCGCCGGTGCGTATATACGCCACTCTGCGTGGGGTATCCGCAACCGAAACATCCAGCAGTTCCACACCCTCGCTGCCGTTTGCCAGAAAGAGGGTATTCCCGGACAACGCAAGGGCATAGGTATATCCGTCGGTCGCATAGTTTTTCAGCAACTTCGGCTGACCCGGATCGGTAACATCGAAAATATCGAGCCCCAGATTGCCGACATTGACAAACAGGGTGCGTTCATCGGCGCTGAGAATCATACTCTGCCGCACAGAGGTCAGATCGACCGCCTTCTGACTCTCCTCATCGACAATATCCATCACCTTGCAGCCGTACAGTCCCAGTAGCATCAGAAAGAGTACAATCCATTTCATCATTTCAGCCTCTGTTTTTGCCTATTTTACCCTCTTTATCATCAAAATATAGAACAATACTGGAATGATAATCAGCGTCAGGAGTGTCGAGCTGATCATCCCGCCAATCATCGGTACGGCGATACGCTGCATCACTTCACTTCCCACACCGTTGATGTAGAGAATCGGTACCAGACCGCCGAGAATCGCAAAGACGGTCATCAGTTTCGGACGCAGGCGCATCGCTGCCCCGTCGATAACCGCCTCTTTGACCGTAGAGATATCCAGCTTCCGTCCCGCCTGCACCCTTTCTTCTATCGCTTCGTCCAGATAGACCACCATCACGATCGCCGTCTCCGCAGCAATGCCTAATAATGCCAGAAAACCGACAATCACGGCAATGGAGAGATTAAAATTGAGAAAATCGACCAGCCACAGCCCGCCGATCATCGCAAACGGCAGGGCAAAAAAGACAATCAAGGCATAGGCGATATTTTTCAACGCAAAATAGATCAAAATAAAGATAATCACCAGCACCGCCGGGATGATATAGACCAGTCTCGCCATTGCAGACTCCAGATATTGGCTCTGCCCCGCCCATTCGTAATATACACCGGTGGGCAGTTGCATCTTTTGCAGTATCTTCTGGGCTTCATCTTTATACACTTTCAGCGAAATCCCCGCTTTGGGCGTGATGTAGATAAAATTTACCCCAAGGCCCTTTTCCGATTTAATCACCGAAGCCCCCTGGGTAAATTTCAGCTCCGCGAAAGTCTCCAGCGGCTGAAAACCGCTTTTGGTTTTGATCAGCACCGATTTAAGCTTTTCGATATCATCACGGTACACGGCATCGTACCGCACGGAAATCGGATAACGCTCCAGATTTTCAAACTTCGTACCCACCTGTGCGCCACCTACGGCATAGCCGACAGTATCGAGAATCTTCTGTTTCGACACCCCGTAACGGCTCAGCGCTTCCTGATCGATATCGATGTCGATATAATACCCGTTGTTGGTTGCATCATGAGAGACAGAGAGCGTACTGTTCAACGCTTTGAGCTTCTCTTCGATCTGCGCGGCAATCGTCTCCAGCTGCCCGTGATTTGAGCCGAAAAGTTTGATCCCCAGCGGCGTACGGATACCCGTCAACAACATATCGATTCTGCCGCGAATCGGGTAAGTCCAGGAGTTGATAAGCCCCGGTACCTGCAGTGTCTGATCCATCTCTTTCATGAGACTCGCATAGGTCACACCCGGACGCCACTGATCACGGGGTTTGAAGGTGACAATCGTCTCGATCATTGCCAGCGGTGCGGGATCGGTCGCCGTATCCGCCCTTCCCGCCTTGCCGAATACCGTTTCGACTTCTGGAAAACTCTTGATGATTGCATCGGTCTTTTGTGTCAACTCTTTGCTCAGGTCGATCCCGATTCCGTAAGGTGTCACCGGCATATACATAAACGTCTGCTCATTCATCATCGGCATAAATTCCCAGTTCTGCTTCTGATAGAGCGGATAGATCAACACCATCACCACAGCCGCGGCGATCAATACACCATAACGCATCTTCAGCGAAAGTTTCAGCACAGGCACATACAAAATCTGAAAAAACCTGTTCAGAAAGTTACGCTCTTCGGGAATGATATGCCCCTTGATAAAAAAGAGCATCAAAATCGGCACCAGCGTAATCGACAACACCGCCCCCGTCACCATCGCAAATGTTTTGGTCCAGGCAAGCGGTGAAAAGAGCCGCCCCTCCTGCCCGCTGAGCGCGAAAATGGGCAAAAACGAAATCACCACCAGCATCAGCGCGAAAAAGATCGGTTTTCCCACCTGTTTGGCGGAGACGATAATAATCTCCCTCCTCTCCTGTGGTGTAATATTCCCCTTTTTGGCAATCACTTTGTGGATATGTTTATGTGCATTTTCCACCATCACAATCGCCGCATCGACCATCGCACCGATTGCAATAGCGATACCGCCCAGCGACATAATATTTGACCCCAGCCCGAAAAGCTTCATGAGCAAAAATGTCAATGCCACAGTAATCGGCAAAATGATAATGATAATCAGCGCACTGCGTATATGGAGCAGAAAGAGCGCGACAATCAGCATGACGATAATACTCTCTTCGATCAATGTATGTTTCAGAGTGCCGATCGCTTTGTCGATCAGAGAACTCCGGTCATAGGTTTCAACCACTTCCACACCCGGTACGTTGAGACTTTTCAGCTTCTTTTTGACCGCCTGAATCACCTTATAGGGGTTTTCACCGAAACGCACGACGACAATCCCCCCGACCACTTCCCCCGCACCGTTGAGATCTGCCATACCGCGCCGGGGAGCCGGCACCATATTGACCGTGGCGATATCGCGGATTTTGACCGGATAGCCGTCAACTGTTTTAAGAGTGATATTTTCCATCTCCACAATATTTTTCAGATACCCGTGCGCCTGGATGATCTTCTCAAAACCGCTCTCCAGCACGACACCGCCGCCCTGGTCATTGTTGTTTTGCCGTACCTTCGCCACCACTTCATCGACCCCGATCCCGTACTGACGCAGCTTCGCTTCATCGAGGGTGATCTCATAGTTTCGGACAAAACCGCCGATCGACGCGATTTCACTCACCCCGTCCACTCCCAGCAGTGCATATTTGTAGTAGTAATCCTGCAGTGAACGCAGCTCATCGAGCGAAAGGGTGTCGGATTTGAGTGCATACTCATACGCCCAGCCCACACCTGTGGCATCCGGACCCATCATCACCTTCGCACCTTTCGGAAACGTCGGCGCCAGCTGCGCCAGTTGTTCGAGTATCCGATCTCTGGCATCGTAGAGATCGACATCATCTTTGAAGATGACATAAATCAACGCATTTTGAAAACTGCTCATCGCCCGCACCGTCTCGATACCCGGCAAACTCATCAGAGAAGAGATAAGCGGATAACTCACCTGATCTTCAATAATCTTCGGAGACTGCCCCTGCCACTTCACCTGCACAATCACCTGCGGCGGAGAGATATCGGGAAGCGCATCGAGCGATGTGTTTTTTACTGCCCAGAAACTCGCACCCAGCAACATAAGCGTTGTCAGCAAAACAAGCAACCGGTTTTTGACACTGAAGTCTATTATCTTATCTATCATGAATACTACCTTTGTATTTGTCCAATTTCTCCTACCAGTCCTCATCTTCATCACTCTCATACAATCCGTTGGTCAGCGCGTCGCTGTCGAGTAAGAAGAGTGCTTTGTCCACTACTTTCTCCCCTGCCTGCAAGCCGGAGTGTATCGCGAAATAGCGGCTGTCGATCCGTTCCGCTTCTATCTCTCTGGGAGAAAACTCTCCTGCTCCTTCAGGGACAAAGACATACTTTTTCGCCCCTTTTTGCAGGATTGCCGTTTTGGGCAGTATAAGTTGCTCTTTTTGGCTGAGGGCGATCTTCACTTTCGCAAAGAGTCCGGGGAAGAGTTTCTCGTTTTTGTCGATAACCACCCGCACCGGCACACTCTCTTTTTTCGCATCGACTTTCGGATAGATAAAATCGATACGCCCTTTGACCGGCGCATACCCGTCCACGCTGATTTTCACCGGCATCCCTTCATGAAGTTTGCCGATATCTTTTTGATAGACATCGGTCATTACCCACAGAGTGTCGAAATCTGCCAGCTGCATGAGCCGTTGCCCTCTTTTGGCAAAACTTCCGGCATTGATACTTTTAGAGACAACATAACCGTTGACCGGAGCATAGAAATCAAACTCCTCCACCGCTCTTTTCCCTTTTGCCAGCTGCGGCACGCCCAGCAGACGTAGTTTGCGCCGGGCATTTTTCAGCGCATCGGCGGAGAGTCGCGAAGCGAGTGAAAGCTCTTCGGTCAGAGAAACCACCTCTTTGGCATAGAGCCGAAAAAGCGGATCCCCTTTTTTGACCTTCATGAAACTTTTGTCGGCATAGAGTTGCGTGACAAAGGCGTCGAAACGCAGGGAAATATCCCGCACACGGCTCTCATCGACCGCTGTTTTTCCGTAGTAGGTTTTCGCGACAGTGGCAAGCCGTTTCTGTACCGTCACCGTTTTGAAGTTAAAGAGTTGTCTGACTTGCAAAATTTCTGCCTGCAAAGAGAGGCTCAGTAATATAAGCAGTAAAATTTTCATTGATAGTACCTCAGTGTAGCGTAATTTGTAAAGTAGCCGGAGAGTTCGTCAAGCGCGCGCTCTTCGAGGGAGATCACCCTGTTGTAGCTTGCCACCAGACGACTCAGATCCAGCGCGCCGCTTCTGTTTTTCGCTTTCAAATACCATGAAATGCGCTTTTGCAGCGGTATAATCCGTTTTTGGTAGAGACGGTAGTTCTGCCTGTGCCGGCGCATCTCGATCCCTGTAACTTTGACTTTGGAGGCAAAACGGTTCTCAATCTCCGCCAGACGCGCTTTCTGATAAGATAAAAGCACTTTGGCTTTCTGCGTCTGCAGCTTCTCTTTCCCGTGTATCTGTAAAGGAATCGCGACACTGACGGAGAGATAATCTTCCCGATCCACCCTTTGGTAATAACCCGCACCCACGGTAATATCCGGTCGCTCTTTCGCTTTCGCAAGTGCGATCTTCTTTTTCGCTATGGCGATATCTTCCCGGTACAGCCGCAGCAGAGGATGTGCTTTATCGTAAAAGGCTTCGTGCGGTTGGGGTATCAGAGGAACATCGACAGAGGAGAGTTCATGAAGTGTGTATCCCTCGATCTCTGCCCGAAGCGCCGCCTTTTTGCTTTGGAGCATCGCCTCTTTGGTTTTGAGCAACAGCAGAGACTGCCCCGCTTCGAGCACCAGATCTTCACTCGCCTGATACCCTTTGAAAAGACGCCGTATCTGGCGCAGATTGACACGGTTTTCTGCCAGCAGTTTCAGCCGCCTGTCGATAATCGCCATCGCGTAGAGACGCTTGCTGATTTTTGACAGAATCTGGCGCTTCCGCACTTCCGCTTTCAATGCGGTACGGTGCGCTTTGGTTTGGGCGATCTCTCTGGCAAGTGCAAATTTGTCAGAGAGCGGAATCTTCTGCGACACAGCGACAAACTGCGTCTGCATCGGTTCCAGCGAGCGATCGGCAGGATCATCGAGCCGAATATCCCCGAGTCCGAGTTTGAGCATCGGATTTTCCCAGATATCCGATAGTCCAACCTCTTCCTCTGCAAGCGCCGCCTCTTCATGAAGCATTTTGAGCGTCGGATCGTTCGCATACGCTTTTTTGACCAGCGACTCCAGGGACTCCGCCTGAAGCGTCAGCAGCAGTGAAAAAAAGAGTAGTAGAAATTTCATGAGCAACCTTTTTGTTAGTTGCCCCATTGTAGAAAATTTGTGTGGAGAATGTGTGTAGAAAAAATTAAACTAAGATCGACTTCTCAAAGCACGTTGTAAACCGTACCCCTTTCCCCTCTTCACTCTCCACGTGTATTTCTCCGCCCAGTTTTGAAGTCACCAGATTATAAACAATATGCATCCCCAGACCGCTGCCGCCGTTACCTCTTTTGGTAGTAAAGAACGGCTCAAATATCTTCTCTTTTTGCTCTTTGTTCAAGCCTTTTCCGTTATCTTCGTACACCATACAAAACTTTTCATTGTCATCTGCCGCAGCGGATATTTTGATTTCACCACTCTCTTTGTTTTCAAAGGCGTGTATCATACTATTCATAACAAAATTGGTAATAATCTGTGAAAAAACGCCGGGATTGGAATTGAGCTCAAATTCCGGGTCGATATCGACAATAATCTGATGTCCCGTTTTTTTCACTTCATTATGAATCGAAAGTAGTATATCATC
>JALWRO010000318.1:0-2011 GCA_027080605.1 Campylobacterales bacterium | reverse complement strand
CACATACTCTCTGAGATAAAACTTTCGTGTCTCATCACTGCTCTGATCGACTGCCACCTGTTTAAAACTTTTCACCAGTTCCGCCGCTTTTTTCAGATTGCTTTGAATCGAACGATTCAGTACGGCACTGTTTTGTAAATAGTTTTTAAAATCCTCTTCACTCAGTTTTGCCGCTTCAAAGAGTCTGCGCAACTGATCCGTTTCATCATGAAGGTGGGTAATCCCGGTCAACGCCATACCCACCGGTGTATTGATCTCATGTGCCACACCGGCGACCATTCCGCCCAAAGCCGCCATCTTTTCCGATTCAATCAACTTTTCCCGGGACTTTTCTATCTCCAGAATTTTCTCTTCAAGACTTTTGTTGAGACTGTTAACCGCGATATAGTTCTCTTTGAGCTCTTTTGAGCGGAGCCTCTTAAGTTCCCTCTCCCTGAAAAAACTCTGATAACTGGCATACTGTACGATAAAATTATCCACATATTTGTCATAAAATGTTTCATGAGACGATACTTCAAAGAAAAAGAGCGCAGTCAAAGTCTGGTTGATATTGATCCCCAGAAATTCCCCGAAAGTGGAAAACCCGATCAGCGGAATATCATCGAATGTGCGCAAACCGTGAATCCCTTCACTGTTGAATACCCTGCGCAGTACGCAATCATTCAAAAGCCCGGCAACAGGTCGGGAAGGTTTCTCTTTCATGAACAGGTCGAAGTCATTCTGTGTCTGTTGCTGAATATCCGTCATCCGGCATAAATAGAGTTCATCACCGAAATCGACATCGATATAAAAATAGACAAGTCTGTTCTCAAGATCAACCGACGATACGGAACGAATATATAAATCATCCTCTATCTCCAGACCAAAGGCAAAATGGCTAAACTTATGTTCCAGTTTGTCCGGCGTGCATTTAAATATGGAACAGAAATAGTCCACAATATTTTCTGTTTTATCACTCCCTTTGCGTTTGACTGTTTTTACATACCGTAGTGCTGCATCTGCTTCCACTACAGAAAAAGAGTGTTTTGTCTTTTTAAAATTTTGCGTTTTGAAAATACCAAACCGCATATTTTCACGTACTTCAATATGGGCAATTACGGCACTGTGCTGGATTACTTTCTCAGAGTTAAACAGAAATGTCTCCTGAAAATCAAATGTTCCTCCCGCAGAACCGCCGATAATATTGCACGGAAATTTACCGCTTCGGTAGATCGCTTCCATCAGAAAACTTTCACTGTTGGAAACCCCGTCGGCAAGCAGGAAAAGAAAATCTTTTTTATAATCGATGCGATCCGAAACAGGCAACCGGCGAATCTCGTTTTCAATCTCCTGTACCCTTTGCACCGTTGTTTTGGTAATGTGATTGTCTAAAATATCTTCATTATGTAAACTGACCGTAAAAAGATCGATATTTTTGATAATGTCACTGCTGAAACTCTGAAGTACGACGGTATCCCACGCCTCTTCCGCCTGCAAATAGATACTGTTATGCCGACCGGGAAGAATATTGCACAGTTCCCCTGCGCTGGAAGAGAGTAACACTTTGACATTTTCCGGGAAAAATGCCCGTATCTTTTCGGCATATCCTGCAAAATCGATATGCGGAGAGAGATATCCGATGACCAGTTTTGTTTTGTCGGCTTCAAAAAGAAGCTTTTTGAGTCTTTCATCCGATAACTGTCCGGCACGAAGTTTGATATTTCTGATATAGCGGTTACCGCCGCTTTCCACCTTTCCTTCCACGCTTTTACCGGTAATTTTATCCATATTTTCCAGTAACAGATCAACCAGTTTCGGTTCAAAATGCTTTCCACGCTCCTCTTTGAAAAGCTTGACTATTTTATCAAGCGGCCATGCCTCTTTATATACCCGTTTATGCCCCAAAGCATCAAAAACATCCGCCACCGCGGTAATTCTTCCGTATAATGAGATCTCTTCGCCCTTCAAACCGTTCGGATAACCGCTGCCGTCCCATTTTTCATGATGATCCCTTGCAATCAGCGCCGCAGTA
>JALWRO010000317.1 GCA_027080605.1 Campylobacterales bacterium | reverse complement strand
CTTCTTATCGTCTCGATAGACAAAGGCGGCACCGTCGCCGCTGTCCATGACACAAAGAATATTGAGATGCTCTTTGTAGCCCTTCCGTTCGCTGCTGCCGTCCTCTTTTGCTTTGATGTTGAAAGCGGTGTTGCGCGCCATCACTTCGGCGATATGCCCCTGTTTTGCACGCCAGTCCGGTCCCTGCACTTCCGCACTGTCGCCGACGGCATACACATTTTCCACACCTTCGACTTCGCAATAGTCATTGATTTTGACAAAGCCGGCATCGTTAAGCGGCAGATCGGAGTTTTGCAAGACCGGGTGACCGTTACCGGCAGCGATGAACATGGTAAAATCACTCTCTATGAAAATATCATCTTCAAACGCAATCCCGTCTTCTTTAAAGGCTACGATTTTCTTGCCGACTTGTTTCTTGATGTCGAGTTTGTTAAAGAAGAGATCCATCATCTTGAGTGCCTGCGGTCCCATTCTTTTACCCGGTTCCGCCATCGGTGCAAAAAATGTCAGTTCAAACTTCTCCCGCAATCCCAGCTTTTTGAGTTTGTTATGTACGTTAAACAACACTTCAAATGTCGGACCGCCACGGACATTACTCGGATCTTTCGGATTTCCGCCGAATCCCATCGCTATTTTACCGCTTCCCTGCGCTATCAGAGCGTCTATCCTCTCTTTGATTTTCACAGACTCTTCCGGTGCACCGCAAATCGTCAGTGTATTTTCGATACCTTTGTGTTTCATCTTGCCGCTGCCGAGTGCAACCACCAGATACTCGTAGTCATAGGTACCCTTTTCCCCGTAAACACGTTTTTCCGCACTTTTAATCGAATCGATTTTATCGATAATCAATGAAAATCCGTGAATTTTTTTGAGTTTCTCCAGCGGCAGACAGACATCTTCAAACGAAGACTCTCCCGTCGGTACCCAGATGGAAGTCGGATAGATATAAAGATAGTCACGATCGCTTATCATCGTCACTTCAAAGCCGTATTTTCGTAAAAATATGGCAGCCTCAAGACCTGCAAAACCACCGCCCAAAACCAATACTTTTTTCATATTCTCCCCTGTATAATATTACATTATAATTAATATAATATGTTACTCTCAAATAATTATAGTATCTTTTGTTGATTTTTTACTTAAGGTCAGAAAGCAGCCGGCAGACTATTGTCTGCCGGTATAATGATAGTGTTTGTTAAAGTTTGGGACCGGCTACAGAGTAGTCGAATTCCGCATCTTCTTTCAGATATTTTTTAAAGTTTTCTACAAACATCCGTGCCAGTTTTTCACGAGTTTGCAGATAGGCTTCTTTGTCTTCCCAGGCATTTTTGGGGTTGAGTACTTTGGCATCAACACCAGGCAATGTAGTCGGAAAGTGCAAACCGAACAGATCTGTCGTATCAAATTCACTCTGCAGAATAGAACCGTCCATGATCGCATCGATACACGCTCTGGTCGCTTTGAGACTCATACGCTCACCGACACCGTACGCACCGCCTGTCCAGCCGGTATTTACCAGATAGACGTTAACGTTGTGCTCTTCAATCTTTTCACCCAGCAGTTTCGCATACACAGTCGGATGCAACGGTAAGAACGCTTCTCCGAAACAGGCGCTGAAAGTTGCAACTGGCTCGGTAATGCCCCTTTCCGTTCCGGCAACTTTTGCGGTATATCCACTCAGAAAATAGTACATCGCCTGTTCTTTGGTCAGTTTGCTCACCGGCGGCAAAACACCGAAAGCGTCGGCACTGAGGAAAATGATATTTTTAGGATGATCTCCTTTTAAGGACTCTTCATGATTTGCTATATGATAAATAGGATAGGAGACTCGGGTATTTTCCGTTTTTGTATCGTCGTTGAAATCGACAACACCGTTCTCATCCGCTACGACATTTTCAAGTAAAGCGTCTTTCTTGATCGCACCGTAAATTTCCGGCTCGTTTTCAGCATTGAGTCCGATACATTTGGCATAGCATCCGCCTTCGAAGTTGAAAACGCCTTCATCATCCCAGCCGTGTTCGTCATCGCCGATCAATCGTCTTTTCGGATCTGCGGAGAGTGTCGTTTTACCGGTACCGGAGAGTCCGAAAAAGAGTGCTGTATCATTCTCTTTGCCGACATTTGCGGAGCAGTGCATCGGCAGTTTCCCTTCCAGCGGCAACCAGTAGTTCATCATGGAGAAGATACCTTTTTTCATCTCTCCACCGTACCATGTACCGCCGATAATGGCAATATTCTCTTCTATATTAAATACCACAAACACTTCAGAGTTGAGTCCGTGCTTCTGCCAGTCTTCATCGACAACTTTACAGGCGTTGTAAAGTACAAAATCGGGTTTGAAAGTTTTCAGCTCCTCTTCCGTGGGTCTGATAAACATATTTTTGACAAAATGTGCCTGCCATGCGATCTCTGTAATGACACGGATACTCTTTTTACTGCTTTCACTCGCACCGCAGTAGAGATCCTGGACATAAATATCTTTTCCTTCGAACTCTTTTTTCGCTTTTTCGTAAAGTTCGTCAAAAACCTCTTTGGAAATGGGCTGATTGATATCTCCCCATGAAATGTATTTGTTTGAAGGCGGCTGATCTACAAAATATTTATCTTTAGGACTTCTTCCGGTAAATATTCCCGTATCGACCATAACTGCACCGTTCGCGGATACAAGTTCTTTATCCTGTTCAACTTCATGTCTGTATAATTCATCATAGTCAGAATTATAATAGATGTTTTTTACATCAGAAATACCCATAGCCTCAAGATCCGCTTTTGTGATCATTTCCTAATCCTTTTTTCAAAATATTAATAATTATATCGACATTTTTATATAATTACTTGAAAATCGAGAGCAAAATACCGGCTGCAACCGCAGAACCAATCACACCTGCTACATTTGGT
>JALWRO010000316.1 GCA_027080605.1 Campylobacterales bacterium | reverse complement strand
GACTCCAGTGGGGTGACGAAGGAAAAGGCAAGATCGTTGATCATATGGCACAGACACACGATGTTGTATGCCGTTTTGCCGGTGGACACAATGCCGGTCATACGATTGTTGTAAACGGTGTCAAATATGCTTTGCATCTGATTCCTTCAGGTGTACTGAATCCTAATGCGATCAATATTATCGGAAACGGCGTTGTTTTAAGCCCTGAAAATCTGATCGATAAAGAGTTGAAACAGTTTGATAATTTACAGGGAAGGTTGTTTATCAGTGATAAAGCACACCTTCTTTTACCATATCACGCGATGATTGATCAGGGCAAAGAGAAATTGCGAAAAAAAGCAATCGGCACAACCGGAAAGGGGATTGGACCGGCATATGCTGATAAAATTCAGAGAACAGGGCACAGGGTGGGTGAGTTGCACCATCCTGAAAAGCTCGCTGAGAAGATATTGCAATATTTTGAAGATAACAGGGTTCTTTTTGATGCAATGGAAATCCAGACCCCTGCAAAAGAGGATCTGCTTCGGGATATTGAACGTTACAGAAATGAACTGGAACCGTATATCACTGATACAACAAAACTGGTATGGGAGTGCCTTGACAAAGGGATGAAAGTTTTGCTGGAAGGTGCACAGGGAACGATGCTTGATATCGATCATGGTACCTATCCGTATGTAACCAGTTCCAATACCGTTAGTGCCGGTGCCTGTACGGGACTGGGATTGAATCCCAAAGATATCGGCAAAGTAACCGGTATTGCCAAAGCCTATTGTACCAGAGTTGGAAACGGTCCTTTCCCTTCGGAAGATTTTGGAGAAGAGGGCGAGTTGATTGCCGAAAAGGGGCATGAGTTTGGTACGACTACTGGGCGTAAAAGACGTTGTGGCTGGTTCGATGCCGTTGCTGCCAAACATGCCTGCCGTCTGAACGGCTGTGATCAGATTGCGCTCATGAAGCTGGATGTACTGGATGGTTTCAAAGAGATCAAGGTATGTGTCGCTTATGAATTTGAAGGTGAAGTAATAGACTATGTTCCTTATGACCTTGAATATGTCAAACCGATATACGAGATTTTCGAAGGCTGGGACAGAGTAGAAGGTATTCGGGAATACAGAGAACTTCCAAACGCTGCCAAAGAGTATATCAAAACGATTGAAAAGCTGACCCAGACAAAAGTGGGTATTATCTCTACCAGTCCGGATCGTGAAGATACGATTGTTGTTTAATCGTTCATGAAGACAAAATTTTCGGAACTTTTAAAAGTTAAAAAACAGAAAGTTTCCGAAATAGAACAAAAACTTGCGGCAAAACGACATGAAAAAGAGGTTGTCGTTTTGCAAAAACTTCAGATAGAATCAGACATAGCTGCATATACTTTGCCGTCACAGGGTGATTTTTCTGCCATACAACTAGCGATCAGCGGGCGGGATTATCTTTTCAAAGAGAAAGAACAAAAAGAACATATAATAAAATACTTTAATCAAGAGATAAATAATTTAAATATATTATATAAAGAAGCAAATATAGAGTATGAAAAAATCAAACATTTACATGAAGTGGAAATGCAAAAAATAGTAGAAGCCATAGCAAAAGAAGAGAGCAAGCAGATGGATGAAATTGCCAACCAGCTTTTTATGCGTAATCGAAACAGGAATCTTTCATGAAACGCTTTTTAGTGGTAATAAGCCTCTTTTTGACTATCTCCTCCACACTTTTCGCGACAGATTTGATCGAGTGCAATAAAATATTTGAACAACGTAAAAATGAGATACTACGTGAACTCGATCGCCTCGATGACGAGCGCCAGGCTTTTGAACTCTATAAAGATGCACAAAACAAACTTCTGGAGAAAAAAGCGAAAAAAATTGTGCAAAAGCTTCAGGAAGTGAATGCAACATTGCAAAAGGTGACACAGACAAAACAGGAGGTTGTCAAGCTTTACGACGACAATAAAAAACTGCTCGAAGAGATTAAAAAAGCCAAAGATGATAAAATTACAGCTGCTTACACAAAAATGAAAGACTCCAAAGCTGCTGCAATTTTAGACACAATGCCCAAACCGAAATCTGCAAGTATACTCTTCAATCTCCAGCCTAAAAAGATCGCCAAAATTATGGCAAAAATGGATCCCGATATCGCTTCTGCTGTTACACAACTGCTGGAGAAGGGACCACCGTTCGATTTGAATCAAACGAAATAGAGATGCGCTTAGTCACTCTTTACTAAAAATTTGCTACACTAAAACATCATATAGACGTACTGTTGAGCTGACAGATATGTCGATAAATTTACTACAAGGTATCTCTCATGAAGATAAGATTGCCACATGCCCCCTATATAGCCAGAAAAATTGCCATTGACTTGCTCAATTCCGGTTATGTGACTTTTACCGAAGGTGTAGATATCGTTGCTGATCGTGCGGAAGAGATTCTTGAAGAAGATTTGAAAAAAGAGCTGGCACTTGAAGAGCGTGTCAATGAGATTCTCGAAGAGAATGAAGATGAGATGGAGTTTATGCGTGTCGACAGACGCAATATGTTTTGGCTGGTCAAGAAGAAAATGGCGGCAGATTACGGTGTGATTCTCTCCTATGAAGACCGTTTCAACAATGTCGCGCACCAGATTCTCGACAAACTCTACGACGATGATCTGATCAACTATAGTGTGAGTGAAAATATCATTAAAAACGTTACCTACTCCGATAGGAGGAAGCTGGGCGTTATCTCCGACCATGATAAATATAGAAGATGTGTCTAAAGCTTTAATTAACGCTTGAAACAATTGCAGATTAACCATACTTGCTTCATCTAAAAGGACAACCTTATATGGAAGTTTGTTAGTTTCATTGTAAGTAAATCCTTCTGGAGTATACTTTAGTAGTGAATGAATCGTAACGCTAGGAT
>JALWRO010000315.1 GCA_027080605.1 Campylobacterales bacterium | reverse complement strand
GCGGTGACTATCACAACGGGTGGCGTTGTGATAGTCACCGCTTTTTTTGGCAAGAAGTTGTGCGTCATAAAACGCCGTTGTGGTTTCTGTTTTGTCTTTGTTTTTACCCGAAAGTCCGAGAATAGAGATAACTATGCCGTTGCTCCTTAAAAATAGTATTTAATCTTATTCAAATGACTCACCACCGTTTTGTACTCCCCGTCGCTGTACTGTGTCAGAGCTATATCCCAGTAGTTCTGGATACTCATGCCAAGCAAAATACCGATGGTCGTGGGCATGGAGTAGGCGAGGGTGATGTGCGGTGCGCGTTGCTGGAGGGTGTTGATGACACTGTAAATCTCCTGATTGGCGCGGATGAAATCTTCGGGTTTGTGGATCGTTGCACCAACGGTACTCTCCAGATGGATGATCGGTTTTTCCAGTTTGTCGAGGGCGACTTTGTGTGACGCCAGGTCGATGGCGACGGTTACATTCGGGCTGTCGGCAACATCTCCGATCTCCTTTTTTCTGATGATCTGAAAATCTGCCACATGCTCTTTGTAGGCTCTGGAGTCCACGACGAGCGAGATGGTGTAACTGTCGGAAGATTTGTTGTACTGGTAGAGTGTGACACCTTCGGTGCCGAGCATCGTACCGATGAGGATTGCGTTGGCGATGGGTCCGATGTAAACGATGTGAAAGTGCACGTTTTTGGGTGTTCTGGCTTCGAGTTTTTTGATCTCATGTTTGGTGATCTTCAAAAAATCGGTAAAACGTGCTTCGTCGAAAATGTCGCCGTCATATTTGAAGATGAGATCGTCTGCCGTGATGTTGAAATATTTTTTGAGGTTTTCTTCATGTCCGGGGAAATCTTTTTCCAGCGTCTCAAAAAGCGATCCCAGCGCCGACCTTGCGTCTGCGGGATTGGAGATGTTGAAAACGACGGGAATGGGGATGTTCGGTTCGTTGTAAAGCTTTTGTTTCTTCCCTTCGTCCCAGTACGCCAGCAGGAAAAAGAGTATGACAAAGAGCGCGGCAATACCGTACGCATACGGTACACTGGCGTAATCTGCGAGAAAAGCGATAGGCACGGCAAAAAAAGTCGCTATAACGGCAAAACGGTTTGCAAAGATATTTTCAAACATAGTAACTCTTTAAAATTAGATATTTTGTTTTAGTTTTATTATAGAATGGTAGCGAAAGAACGGTTAAGTCTGGAAGAGAAAACCGCCGCCAACGCTGTAAGTATAAAGGAGTTTTGCGACACGGTTTGTCGTTTTGTAAAATTTTAAGAAGCTTTAAACATCTTCACTTCTTCATTTATCTTTTTTTCATAAAGGTCTCTGTTTAACGCTAACTCGTATTTATATTGTAAATTTATCCAAAATTCCGCACTATTGCCAAAAAATCTTGATAACCTCATAGCCGTATCAACGGTAATCGCTCTTTTTTGATTGACAATCTCATTTATTCTTCTGGGAGCAACTTTTAAAGACTTCGCCAAAGCATTCTGGCTTATGTTCAGAGGTTTCATGAACTCTTCTAAAAGTATCTCTCCAGGGTGTACAGGTGCTATTTTTTTCATCGTTATCTCCTAATGATAATCTACCAGTTCGACATCTTCTGCTGAGCCATTTTCCCAGATAAAACAGATGCGAAACTGCTTGTTTACTCTTATACTATACTGATTTTTTCTATCTCCTGATAATCTTTCCAGTCTGTTTGCAGGAGGTATCTTTAAATCTTCGACATTTATAGCTGCATCTATCATCAAAAGCTTTCTATATACAACGAGTTGTATATCAGAGGGAAGTTTTTTGGAAAAACTCCTTTGAAATATTTTTTTTGTCTCTTTGCATTTAAATGTCTTGATCATGAAAGGATTATAACACATATGTCGCCATATGTAAAGAAAAGTCATATACTTTTCAATGATATATTGAAAAACCACCGCTGTGCGCAGTTTGGGCGTGGGTGTCGCGATCGACGAGCTGGAGTGTGTTCTTTTTAGGGGTATGGTGCCAGGTGTAGCTGTCCGGTGTTTTTCCCTTGCGAAGTTGCGCCAGCTGTTTTCGGTTAAATCGGGCACGCAGCTTTGGATCTTTGAGCACTTTTTTGTAAAGTTGTCTGGAGCAGATGGCAAAGTGTTTGGCGCGGACGGAAGCGTCGGAGCTGAATTTATCAAACTGGATCGTAAACCATGAGAGACGCATATCACAAGTGGAGACAGCGTGAAATTTCGGGTATCCGCTGCGGGAGAAAGAGACGCCTGTTTGGGGGTGTTTTTTGCCTCTGAGTGCATAGTTGAGCGGTTTTTGGGGTTTGGTGTGGGTGACAAAGCGGACGATTTTACCCAGCAAAGCGGCTTTATCCGCATGTGCACAGGAGAAAAGAAGCATCGCAGAGAGAACGATTTTGAAAAACATTCCAACCTCCTAATCGTCACTGAAGAAGAGAGAATTGATTCCCCATGCAACCACCGCGCCGGCACCGACAATGATCGCCCCGCCAACCACCGCCGGAGCGGCTGTGATGCCGATAACACTCAAAGCGGCAGAAACCGGTGCACCAACCGCCGCAGAAGTAGCACTCACCGCCGCCGCACCGCTGAGCGAGGAGGTCGCTGTACCGGTAGAGGCGGTGACACCCAGAGCAGAGGCGGTGGAGACGGCAGCGGGAATCGCATAGACATCGGCAGCAACATGCACTGCTGCCTTTGCCACAGTTTTTGCTGTGACTCCGCCACTTACCGCGTCGATGGCAAGATCGACCACCACATTTTTGGTGTGATGCACCACCTTCGCGTCGGCAGAGACGGAAGTCGCGAGGAGAGAAACCAGACCCAGAACCAAAACTGCAGAACGAACAAAACCAAACATCCAAAACTCCTTGAGAACTTTTCCTGATTTACCGGACTCTTCACCTCACCGCTAC
>JALWRO010000314.1:7223-11509 GCA_027080605.1 Campylobacterales bacterium | reverse complement strand
GTATTCTAACTTTAAAAAGTATTTGAATCACTAACTCAAATATCTCCCTACAATAATTCACTCTCAGTTACCAAATATTTATCATAATCTTTGACAAAATACCTTTTATTTTTGATACCTTTCATGATTATTTCAAACCCTTCACTTTCCAACAATGCCATTTGCTCTTCCGGTGCATTTGGGTATTTTGGATTCAGTTCGCCGTTGGTTTTCAATGTTCGCCAGTAAGGCATGTCATCATGAAGTTCGACTGCAGCATTTGCGCTGATATTCACAAATATGCCGGTTGTCAAAGGGCATGTGGTATCTACATTGTATTTTTCAGCAAGAATTTTTCTGATTATATCTGTAGTAATCAGTTTGCCTTTGGGGACAGCTTTCATGATGTTGTAAACATCCATCGATTTTGGGACAACCATTGTTTCGGCATGCAGTTTTTGGCGAGCTTTCTCATCCAGTTTTACAATTTTCGGTAAGTTTTTGTCATTTTTCAGTTTTTCGATATATGTTTTTTTCGCCATGGTACTTTTCACTCTCCAAAAACTTGTGCTCATTGAGATCACTTGAACATTATACCAAAGCGAACGGCGATAGAAAAATGAAAAACGTCAGGCGACCAAAAATATGTTATACTTATAAAAACAGAGGAGGAGTCTTATGTTATCGATAGATGAAATTAAAACGAATCTACATGCGATCAAACCTTACATGACCTCTGTCTACAATATTGATAACTTATATATCTTTGGTTCCTACGCCAGAGGAGAACAGACAAGCAAAAGTGATATTGATATTTTGGTAGATTTTAAAAGAACCCCGGATCTTCTGACTTTCATTGAGATAGAAGAGTTTTTGAGTGAAAAACTTCATGCAAAAGTTGATCTTATCCCCAAAAGAAAATTGAAACATCAGTTAAAAAAACATATTCTCAGTGAAGCTATAGCGATATGAAGCGTCATTATAAACTGTTTCTGGAAGACATCAGCACCAGGATTGAAAAAATTGAATTTTGGCTTGAAAAGATGGATTATGAAACGTTTGTACAGGATGACAAAACTATCAGCGCGTGTATCCGGGAAATAGAAGTCATAGGCGAAGCCACAAAACAGATTCCCAAAGAGATTACAGAGAAATTTGATGAGCTGCCCTGGTCATTGATGGCAAAGATGAGAGATAAACTCATTCACTGGTATTTTGAAGTCGATGAAGAGATTGTCTGGAAAGTGGCAAAAGAGAAGTTGCCTGAAATCAAAATTCAAATCGATAAAATTCTGGAAATTCTGTGAACCTCCTCTAACCCCATCGGAGTCAGAGCATAAATTTTGACTCCACAAACCCCACAATTCCCTCCTCTCCAATAAACGCTCACTAAACACTCTCTTTCTACACTTTCACTATCCCAATATATCAGAGGATATGCATGAAAAAGCTATTACTGTTGGCAGCATTGCTGCCGACACTGATGTTCGCCCTGCCGTTTGACGAGGCGCGGCTTCTGCTGAACAGAGCCGGTTTTGGTGCGACGGTGGAGGAGATCAAAACGCTGCAGCCGCTCACTTACGAGGAGGCGGACAAACATCTGCTGCACCATAGTACCGACAAGGCGCAGACGCCCTATCCGGCATGATACGGTACCTCTCTTTTGGATACTAAGCGTTAAGTGCGCAGGAGAGGCAGCTGCTCAAAAAGCTTCGCCGCAGGAGATGGTCGTCACAACATCCCCGATGACAGAGAAGATGACGCTCTTTTGGTACAACCACTTCACGTCACAACTGCCCAAGGTCAAGTGGTTGGGTCTAATGTTGGAACAAAACATTCTGTTGCGGCAAGAAGCACTGGGCAATTTCGCGACGCTTCTGAGAAAAGCGTATCCTGTGTTGGGTAACTCCAAAAAGTAAAATTTTATTTCAATATGAAATATTCTTTGTATACTACTCCTATGAAAAAAAGCAGATATTATTTACAAAAAGATGATTATCTTGCCGGCAGCGGTTGGCGGAAGTGGAAGCTATGCTGTCAGGCAAGAAGGCTGGATACAGTTTGGTCTGTTTTTCGTATTTGGCTTTTTTGTATTAGTTGTGGTTGTAAACTATTTTGAGTTAAACAAAATGAAACAGGAATTGGAGGAGATTGAAAATGGATAGTGCTCTGTTATTTCTTATATCTATCGTTAGTGCTATTGTTATCGGATATTTTGCACGTAAATATCATTGGAAAATTGTCAATTTCTTTTAATTTCTAATCAACACTACCCTTCAATATAATCTTCCGCTCCCCTATCTCCTTCGCTTCCTCTTCACTGTGTGTCACATACACCAAAGTAAATCCCAGCACTTCTTGAAGTCTGACGATCTCTTTTCTGAGTCTCCTGTTTAGTTCGGGATCGAGGCTGGAGAGGGGTTCATCCATCAGGAGGACTTTGGGGGAGAGGGCAAGTGCTCTGGCGAATGCAACACGTTGCTGCTGTCCGCCGGAGAGTTGGTCGATGCGGCGTTTTTCGTAGCCTTCGAGTCCGACGAGCCGGAGCATCTCCAGGACTTTCTCTTTTCGGGTTTTACGCGGTACTTTGTGCACTTTGAGTCCAAATGCGATGTTCTCTTCCACGTTCATATGCGGCCAGAGTGCGAGATCCTGAAAGACCATCCCGATCGCTCTTTTGTGCGGAGGGATGAGGATTTTACCCTCTTTGGCAACGATACTGCCATTTATCGTGATCTCTCCTTTTGCAGGTGCGACAAACCCGGCGATCAGCCGCAACAGGGTCGTTTTACCGCTGCCCGATGCTCCGAGGATCACCAGCCGCTCTTTGGGAGGAATGTTCAGACTAAAATCTTTCAAAACTTCCCTTCCCTCGTAAAGCAGTGTGATATTCTCAAGCGCGATCATATCGTACCCTCCACACTCCGGCAACACCCAGCGGTAGCAGTACCATCGTGATCATGAAGAGACAGAGTGCGGCGATCAACTTCGGATCACCGTTTGCCATCTGTGTCATCGTATAGACGGGAAGCGTCTCATCCCCCGGAGGATAGACCAGCATCGTGATTGTCGTTTCGCGCAAGGAGAAAATTAGCCCGATCATCCACGCGACAAAAAGCGCCTTTTTGGAAAGGGGTATCAGGATAAACCGAAACAGCTGCCATCCGTTCGCACCGGCGATCTGTGCGGCTTCGACCTGCGAACGGGGAATCTGGGAAAGTCTTGTCTGGGAAATTTTCGTCGTGAGTGCGAGGTATTTACCCACATAACCGAAGAGGATAATCAGCGGCGTCGTATAGATAAAGTTGGTCAAAGGTCTGTTCCAGAAGAGGATCAAAGCGATACCGATGACCGTCGCGGGGAGTGCAAAAAGAAAGATAAGTGCCGCATCGTACCCGCGTGCTCCCGCTACCCTCTCCCCAATCAAATAGCCGCTGACAAATCCCAGCACCGTCAACAGTGTAGCGGCGACGGCTCCGTAGAGATAACTTCTGAAGATCGGTGCTTTCGCTTTCATAAACGCTTCATGAAGTACCTGCCAGTCCGCCACCTGATACAGCAGTGCACCAAACGGCAACACTACTATAAACGTTACGGTTACCGTCAAAACAGACAGCAGTATCACCCGCCACCTGCCCGGTTCGATCTTTTCCACTTCATGAGAAGAGCTGAAACGTACAAGACGCGGATGGACAAAGAACTGCTCCGCCAATAAAAAGAGTAGCGCTACGGCGACCATCGGTACGGCAAGCGCCGTCGCTGTTTTGAAATCGTAAAAAGCGCTGAAATAGGTGAAACTCTCCAGCGGAAAAATATCGTACCGCAGAAAATTGGCAACACTCTGCTCCCCGAAAGAGAGGACAAAGACAAGCGAAAACGAGAGAATAATCGCCGATGAGATCAGCGGAAGCGTAATCCACCGCACCACACCGCCCCAGCCGGTCACCAGCCTACCCGCCTCTTCGAGACGCGGATTGACTTGCCTCAGAAAGAGGACAGTCAGCAGCAAAGGGATGGGAAGATAGACACAAAAGAGCACCCACAACGTACCCCAGAACCCAAAGAGCAGTTCACCCAGGAATCCCTCCCTGCCCAGCAGATCGAACCATCCCAGTGCAATAATATAGGGCGGCACGAGCAGAGGAACACTCAGGAGGATCAAAAACAGCGTCGCAAAAGGAAGGCGCATCTTCCCGAGCATAATCCCCAGCACCACACCCGCCGCCGTAGAAGCGAACGAAACCGAAGTCGCCAGTAAAAGAGAGTGTTTCAAACTCTCAAATGCCCCGCTCTGCCAGAGTTTTTGA
>JALWRO010000314.1:0-7213 GCA_027080605.1 Campylobacterales bacterium | reverse complement strand
GGAAAAATCAGGTCCTCTCCCATTGTAAGAGGTATCGGTCACCATCGCGCCGACCGGAAGCAGTACCGTAATGCCGACTAGCACAACGGTGAAGATCAGCAGCAGGAGACGACCGGTCATCTCAGTTTCGGTTCAGCCACTGTTTCAGCCAGGGCTGAATCTCTACCAGTTTTTCCGCCACTTTGCCGTAATCGACCCGCATTGTTTTGATCTTATCAATCGGTTTGAGTCCTTTTGGCATCGGCACACCTTCATGAAGCGGGATCTGTGCACACTCGGCAAAGGCGAGCTTCTCTTCCACCTTTTTGGAGAGCAGATAGTCGATCAGCTTTTTCGCCGTTTGGGGATGGGGTGCGCCCCGGATCAGCATCACAGTATTGGGCACGACAAAAGCACCGATCTGATCTCGTCCCTGATCGGGATAGACGAAGCTGATCGGTGCGTGCTGCGCCAGTCGGCTCATCGCATCATCGCTGTCGACCAGTGCGAAATTGTACGATCCCGAAGCGACAAAATCGGCACTCTCTCCGTTGCTTGTGGAGATGGCGATATCGTTGGCTTTGAGCTGTTTCATGAAAGTTTTGGCTTTGTCATCTCCCAGAACTGTAAAGAGTGCGGCAATATGTGAAGTAGTCGTACCGAACAGTGGATTGGCGATCACTCCTTTGCCTTTAAATGAAGGATCAGCATAATCGAAGATGGAGGTAGGTTTGAGAGAAGCTTTGTTATTGACTACAAAAAGGCGTACCCTTGCGGAAAAACCTGTCCAGTAGAACGCTTTTTCATGAAACTGTTCCGCGATCCCTTTGGCAGAGGGGCTGCGATAGGGAGTGAGAATTCCTTTGTGTTTCAGTACCTCTGCACGAATCGGTTCATTTGCCCAGTAGACGTCCGCCTGTGGATTGTGCTTCTCTGCAATCAGGCGATTCATAACACCCGTGCCTTTAGACTCTTCCGTATCATAGACGGTATTTACTTGAATACCCGTCTGCTTTTCAAAATCTTTGAGAATCGGTTCAGAAAAGACTTGATCCTCGGAGACATAGACCGTTACTTGCTGTGCTTTTTCTGCACTCTGTTTGCTGCATGCACTAAAGAGCAGTGCAAATCCCAGCAGAGGAATAAAAACCGCTTTTTGCATCACTGAATATCCACTTTGACATGAAAGTCATCAAATGAAGTCGCTGCATCCGCTTTTGTCCAGAGTCCGACACCGCCGCTTTTGGTAAAAGTATCGTCAGTCGCTTCCAGCAATTTTTTCCCGTCCAGATAACCTTCGAAACGATTTTCCTTTTGGACAATCTTCATCTCATGCCACCCTTTGGAAAGTTTCACATCCGCTGAAGCGATCTGTCGTCGTACGCCGTTTTTGACAGAGTAAAAGCGAAAATTATCCTCCAGTGGATTGAAACGGGCGACATAATAGTTGTCACCGTCCTGCACCCGCCACATAATTCCGCCGCCCTCGTCGATATGTCCTGCGTTGGCTTTGAATTTAACCGCTATTTCACCGTTGGTAAAAGGGATCTCTTTGGTGTAACAAAGGTTAAATGTACTTCCTCTGTTTTCACCGACATCGGTCAGGGAGAGTACTTTATGCCCCGAAGGTGCGACGGTGTCTTCCACTACTTGCCAGTTTCCCGGCTTTTTGGAAGGATGTGTCGCATCTGCTTTCCATCCCTCCGGTAATCCGCCCGTTTTCGTTTTTTCAAAATCGTAATCTACCTGCATAGTCATCGCATAAAGCGCTGATACACTCACCAGACCCAGCAAAACCCGTTGCCAAATTTTTTTACTATGCATCGTGCAACTCCTCTTTTTTTGATCTCATTATATCCTGTTTAAGATAACCAATATATAAAGAATTGTTATTTTTATAACTTTTATGCTTTATACTGTTTTAATCACAAACGTTTTATCATGTCATATCTCAAACACAGGAGGAGAAGATGCTACATCAATTACCGGATTTACCCTATGCAATGGATGCACTGGAACCACACATCTCAAAAGAGACCCTGGAATATCACCATGGTAAACACCATGCCGGATATGTTAACAAACTCAACACACTCATCAAAGATACAGAATATGAAGAACTCTCACTGGAACAAATTATCCATCAAAGTGACGGCGCAATTTTTAACAATGCCGCACAGACGTTTAATCACAACTTTTACTGGCACTCTCTTTCCCCTTCCCCGACCGAACCGTCGGCACCTTTGCAAAAAGCGATCGACGATACATTCGGGTCGATGGAAAAATTTCAAAAATCATTTAGTGATGCAGCAGTCAATCTCTTCGGTTCAGGATGGGCATGGCTGGTACTCGACCAACATGAAAAGCTTGTGATCAAAACAACAGGCAACGCCCACACACCGATCGAAGATTATGAAACACCCCTGCTAACGTGCGATGTCTGGGAGCATGCCTACTACATCGACTACCGCAACGCACGGGCAACTTATGTAGAGATTTTCTGGAAACTCGCAAACTGGGAACATGCCTCTAAAATTTTTGAAGATAAAGAGTACCTGAATAAACCGGGACTACTTCCGCCGTGTAACGATCCCGATGATCCCCTCTGCGATATTATCGACGAAATGTCACAGCAAAACGAACCGACTACATGAAGCGATACTTGGGAGAAGGAAACCTCTTCTCCCACTCTATAAGTACTTTTATTGTTACATTTAAACTTTTTGTTTATCTACCTCATTGACAACAAACTTTAATTTGCCACGTTTGGATTTTTCAATTTTAGGCACATAGACGATCTCATATTGAAACTCTTTACCCAGTTTTTCGACTATTTCGTGTTTGAGTTGTTCTTCATCTTTTTTTGTATAGTTTTCCCCTTTGACAACTCTGAACTCTGCTTTACCGATCTCTTTTTGATAAATCTGAGCCTCTTTAATGTGAATCATTGCTTTAAAAATATGATCAAGACGACCAAGTTTTACACCATTGGAAAGAAGCAGATAGTCCTCATCGCGTCCCATGATCTCTTTTACGATTCTACTCTTTCTGCCGCAGTCGCAACGTGTATCTATATTCTCAACGATACAGGTATCTCCGGTATCATACCGCACAAGGGGGAAAGCACGATTGTGATATGAGGTACCAACAATTTTATATTCGTTCTGATTGTTACCCTCTTTTGGTATCAGCTCCACATAGGAGTAACTTTCATCGATATGGAAAGAGCCTTTTTCACATTCAAAAATATTGACAACACCCTCTGTCAATCCATATAGCTGACGTACAGGACAACCGAAAACCGATTCAATATTTTCTTTCTGATGCGCAAACAGTTTTTCAGAACTTGTTGTAATGACTTTGATTTGCATCTTTTTTGCTTTCTCTTCGAGATGATTTTCCTTAATAAGGTTTGCAATCTCATGTAATACAGAAGGATATGCATGTATCCAGTGCAGACCTTTTTTGATGATGGCATCCAGATAGAGTTCAATTGTCTCATCGTTTAAATGATAAACGGACAGTAAAAATTGTTTGGTAGGATATGAGCTAATCCAAAAAGGTGGTTTTGCTTGATTGACATTGAAAAGTGTTCTGCCGATAAAGTAGGCAACCCAGGTATCTGTCGTCAGCCCATGAATATTTCGAAATTTCCAAAAAACTGCCCATTGGTGGTTTAAAAAATCAGATGAAACGGGAAACCTTAAACCGGCACCTGTTGTACCGCTCGTATAAAGGTACGAAGAGACATCTTTTTGACTGATAATTTTCTGATAATCTTTTTTAATATCTTCTTTGCTAATAACAGGATATTTTTCTATCTCTTTATCTGGATCAAAATATGCATTTCCCGCTATTTGTGACTGAAACTTATCTTTATCAAAATGATACTCTTCACTATAATCAACAGAGTTATAATATGCCAGTGTTTTATAAAAATTTTTGTTATATCTTTGTTTTTTCTGGCGATAAGCAACAAAATTGGTTGCCAGAACTTTTAACGGATAGGGCAATCTCAAAAATAAATTTTTCAAATATCTACCTTGGTTGTTTTATATCTTATATATTCATATTAAAAGTATATTGTAATTTTAATTAAAAAGAGAGGGGTTAAGAAGACAGATATCTTTCCATATCTGTCTTTGATAGATTATAGCGGTGAAAATTCTGCCTGCAGTGCAGTATTGGCATTTATCTGAACCTGTCGTACAGAATTTCTATTGCCGTCACTCCATCTATTAAACTTATAGCCATCATTTGGAATAGCTTTCAATTCAACGATTGCACCATGTAAATAATTTTCTGAAAAGTTTTGATTGATGTGTGCATCATCAATTTTCACTTGTCCATTGACAGGTGCATCTACTGAAAAAGTATGGTATGTCGTGACACCGAAATAGTTTTCCAAAAACTGTTTTGCGACAGTCGGTCTGCTATTGGCAAATGAAGACAGACTATTGACTTCTATCAGCCATTTTTGATATGAATTTAACTCTCTTTGTGATCCATAGGTGTGATCATTTAACCATCTTGCAATATCACGCGGCATTTCCGAAGCAATTTGATTTTTGTATTTGTCAATAAATGTTTCAACTCTGGATGGTTTAAATGTTGTATATACATGGGTTAAAAACTTTCCTATAAATCTATCTCTGAATGTCTGATTTTTAAGCATATTTTTAAATAAGAACGTTGACCATGGTTCCTGATTGTTATTGCCAGCCAAATCACCTGCAGCATAGGCAAGATTATCATAATTTGGCAACCCAAATGCAAAATCAAAATCGTACGTCAGCCATCTCCATTTTGCACCTTCTTTTTTCTCTTTCCAATATCTGACATTGTTATTCGGCCAATCAAGATTCCCCATATAGACTTCACTGACCATATAGTTCAGGTAGTTGTTGATATCTATTTTCTCACTTACATATTTATAGGCATTGTTATCTGCCAAATCATGGATTTTTATATAGTTTATAAGGTTGTTGTAATCAGTCGCATCACCTTTTTTCACTTGTGCATTTAACTCTAAAAAGTCGATCTTTCCATCAACATGTCTGTTTTGTTTAAAATACTCTTTGTTAAATCTCTCTCTTAAATAGGAGACACCCCAGTATTCACCGTTGACAAACAACACAACCGGTTGATTTGCCTGATAATCCA
This sequence comes from Campylobacterales bacterium, assembly GCA_027080605.1. Taxonomy (GTDB): domain Bacteria; phylum Campylobacterota; class Campylobacteria; order Campylobacterales; family QNZT01; genus QNZT01. The sequence goes on along the minus strand of JALWRO010000314.1, from coordinate 2,071 downwards.
CATCCATGTTATCATGAATCAAATCCTGCAACATTGCATCTTTAAAAATAGTAGTATGCCACCCATTACCGCCGCTTCTGATACCAAAACTCGTAAATTTATCTATATCTTTTTGCGGAAACAGTTTATATTTGAGACTCTTTTTCCCATATTTATCTTTCATTTTAACGGCAAAAGATTTTTTAGCATATCTTCTTGTATAGCTTCCAAAAATTGAAAGTCCTATGTTTCGGGCAAACTGAGGTACCTTATTCTCATCGAAAAATTCAACAGACGCACTTCGTTCCCAATCTTGTCTAAAATTTTCATGCCCGTCATCTAAAGTGTGTCCTCTACCTATAGTATATATTCCATAATCCTCATTATAGAGATACTCTGGATTAATCGCTACAGATATTACAGGAATCTTTATATTTTTATCTTCTCCTGTAAAATATGTTCCATTTTCGGTTGAACTTAAAAATTTACCCTCTTCAAGCGCTTTTGCCCGAACCACTGTTGTTTTAGTGATTGCAATAGGTTTTGTATATCTGGCAGAATTTTTGGTAGGAATGGAACCGTCAGTAGTATAAAAAATCTTGCCACCGTGATCTTGTGTAATCGTCAGTTTCTGTGTGGTGCTGTCATATGTAAAAACAGGCTCGGATGATCGAAACAATGCACTGTTTGCCTGTGTATTTTTAGCTGCAGGAGAAGGATACATATAATACAAAACACCATCACTGTTTTTCATACAGGATATATCACTCTTTTGTTTAGGAAACTTGATTTGATCAATCACTTTTTGACCGGAGTCGGCAAGGATGATATCTTCACCATCTGCATTAAGTGAAAAGTTGGTATGCAATTGTGTTTTTCTTATATCCTTTTTATCCGCCCAAACTAATAAATATCCATGTGAAGGTATGGTCGTACCACTTGGTATTCTCCACTTATTCAAAACTGCAGGATCATCACTGAGAAAATAACCTCCAATATTTTTAGGAGAGGATGTATTATTATACAATTCTATCCAATCAGAAAACTCTTTAAAGTCAGGATCATATTTTGAATGTGTATTGGCTGCTAAAAATTCATTTATCGTCACCCCTGACCTTGCAACAGGATTGTCTATGATCTTTTGTACAGAAATCTTTCTTTTTGCAGTATCCGTATTGCCTGCACTATCTGTTACACTGTATATAATTTCGTAATTACCGATTTTTTGGTTATTGACATTAGATGTTTTCTGTATCTGTGAGGTTAAATCTCCATCTTCCTGATCATATGCAGTCGCTCCCGGATCAGAATAACTTTCACCTAATTTTAAAAGGATCTCTTTATCTCCGATAAGTGTTACCTTCGGTTTATTGGTATCATGGTTGCCTCCTCCGCTACCGCCGGAAGAAGAGCTTCCGCCACTTCCTCCTCCACCGCAACCACTTAAAAGCAGTAAAGAGCTGATTAACGCAATGCTAAAATAGTTTCTCTTAGTAAATAGTTTCTTTTTCATAATATGACTTGTCCTAATACTCGATTTTCATGCCATTATAGCCAATTTAATTTAATTTTTTTCTTTATATTTTTTAAATTAAATTATTTTAATTTATTTCAAAAAAATCAATAGAGCCATAAGTTAATTTTATAGATAAAATCGTTGATTTTCAGTATGGAGAAAACTATGCATGTTACATTTTTACTCACCCCCCATTTACAATAAAATTATGAATTTTTTATGAAAAAACTTCTTTGTATTAAAACTTTTTATTCTAATATAAACATCAAATTTAAAAAAAGGACAAATGATGCAAAGCGACAAAATAAAAAATAGCCTGCTCTCTATATTTGCTGTGCTGTTTTTGGCTTTGACTGTTATAACTTCGCAATACTATGGCCCGCAGTTTATTGAAGCTGAAATTAAAATACAAAACTTCTCAGAATACACAAATATTGTTACAGATGGTATACAACTTTTGAAATATGATACTCGTTCAGAAAACATCATTGAATCCAAGGCAGATTTTGATGGTGGAACTTATACTTCGGGAAATTTTGAGACAGGAGAGGATGATTTGGTAGCTGTTGCTGATAC
>JALWRO010000313.1 GCA_027080605.1 Campylobacterales bacterium | reverse complement strand
AATGAACTGATTGATATTGGACGCTCTGGAGAAATAAATGCTGATGGAACAATGCACATTCGCCAAACCGGTATGGGTGGTATAAAAGACAGACTTGTAAACGGGAAACAATTTGGAGCGCCAAGGCACCACTCATGGCCCCGTAAAATGAGAGAAGAAGGCATAAAGTCTCTCAAAATTGAATGGTACATAACGCATAATAAATCTTTTGCCGATTGTCCCAAGGAAGTTAAAAATCAATTATTAACTAAATACCAACAGATAATGGGCAATACACCCCACTGGCATAGTTAAGGCGGTTAAAAACTATAACAAATAGCAACAACAAAAATATAAAGCTTCTGCTGATAAATATTTTGAGTAAAAATAGTTAGATATATAAGCGATAGTAAACACTGTACAGGGTGGATAAAATCCACCTTTATAACGTTAAGTCTGCCAAACCATATCTTCTTCCAGAAATTTTACTGCACATAAGAGAATTTTTTATATTTCAAATTGAAATAAAATTAAAAGTAAACTATTTTTTACAATAAAATATGGTTAATCTCAACTAGGTGGAGGCTAAAATGGAAAATCAAAACCTCTTGACATGTGTAACTGAAAAATGGTATCATAACAATGAGTAAAAAATCAAAGTTGTTAAAAAAGTTTCTTGCAATTCCTATAAAAAAGGATTTGACATTTGATGAGCTATCGACGCTTTTACTGGCATGTGGTTATATCAAGATTGAAGGTAGTGGGTCAGCAGTAAAATTTTATCATAATGAGAAAGATGATTTGATAAATTTGCATAAACCACATCCTGATAATATTTTGAAAGTATATTTAGTAAAACAGATACAAAAGAAATTAAAGGAGGTATGTGATGGCTAATGTTTTAGAATATAAAGGTTATATCGCTACTCTTGAGTACTCTAGTGAAGATAAGGTCTTTTACGGGAAGTTAGAAATGATTGATGATTTAGTGACCTTTGAAGCCGATAGCGCCAGTGATTTGGAAACAAATTTTCATAATGCCGTTGACGAGTATCTGGAAACTTGTAAGGCATTAGGGCGTGAACCTCAAAAAACTTACAAGGGTGTTTTTAATGTCCGAATAGATCCAAAACTCCATAAAAAAGCGTATCAAAAATCAATCGAGAAGGGGATATCGTTGAATGCGTTTGTAAAAAATGCTATTGAAAAAGAGGTAGCCCTGGAGGATGGATAAAATCCAAATTTAGTTGGTGCCGTAACAATAACTATATTTAACCCATAGCGGGGATTAGTAAGGCAATCTTGCACAAAAAATTTGCCCTTAATTGATTGTGTGCTATATTTCAGCCAAAGACTATAGCACAAAAGGATTAACTTTGGGACTGAAAGAGAATGTCGAAGCGATCAAACAGGAGTTGAGTACAGAGGAACAGTTTTTAGAGAGTGTCATCAAGGCGGAAGGTTTTTTCAAAAAGTATAAAAAGCTTCTGATTGCATTGACGGCGGTAATTGTTGTAGCGGCGCTGGCGTACGGTGTGACTGACTATATCAAAAACAAAAATATCCGGGAGGCGAACGAGGCGCTGGCAGCGTTGCAAGCCAATCCTAAAGATAGTGCCGCGCTGGATACGCTGAAGAGTAAAAATCCTGCGTTGTATGCACTTTTCAGCTTTTCACAGGCAGTTAAAAGCAACGATGTCAAAAAGCTGGAAGAGATCGAAAAGAGTTTGAAAGATCCGGTACTGAAAGATTTGGCTGCTTTTCAGAGCGCCTCTTTGAATGAGGATGAAAAAGCATTAACTGCTTATGCGCAGAAACAGGATGCAATGCTGCGTGAAATTGCGGTGCTCGATGATGCTTTTTTACTTTTTCAGCAGGGCAAGAGCAAAGAAGCCAGAGAGATGCTGAATCAGATTCCGGTGACATCTACACTCTATCAGGTTGTGCAGAGTTTCATGCATTATCAGAAGTAGGAGGGTGTTCATGAAGTTGCAACGGTTACCATTTTTCGCAGCGCTCCTGAGTGTTATGCTGCTGACGGGCGGATGTGCGGGAAAAACAGTCTACGAGCCTAAAAAAGTCGATGCGGAAGTAAAAGGGGTTCAGAAACTGGACAAAGGTATTCGCAGTGTTGTACGCGAAGGTGCGGTGCTGGATAAGAAGAGTGTTGTGACCAAAAAGAGTGGTGTCATCGAAAATATATTGCCGTCAGGGTTTCATTTCATCAACGAGTCTGACGGAAATATTATCGTCGGCAATGATGACGGGAAGCTGGAGATACTCTCCAAAACAACCAAACAACCGGTTTTCAGTAAAGATTTTGGACAGCCTGTCGTGAGTGCGACACAAAAAGGTAGTTTGCTGGCACTGGTGCTGGCGGACAATACGATCGTACTCTACGATACCCGATCCGATACCGAACGCTACAGAGAGAGTCTGGGCAAAGTAATCACCATCGACGCGCGTGCCGCCAATCCTGTGTTTATCAACGACTTAATCGTTTTCCCGACACTTGACGGGCGTTTGCTGATTATGGATAGCAACAAAAAAATTGTACTGCGTGATGTAGCGCTTAGTGATAAAGATCTCTTTAACAATGTCATTTTTCTGGAAGTGCACGGCAATATTCTTGTCGCGGCGACAGCCTCCAAAGTGATTGTCATTACGCCGAAGCGTATCTATACTTATAGTGCGGATGTTAAAGATGTTTTGTATGTCGGGCATGATATCTATGTGTTTACCAAAGGTGGGAAAATTATCCACCTGAATGAGCAACTGCAAAAGGTTGAAGAGAAAGATTTTGAATATGCCAATTTCGTGGCGGTTGCCGAAATGAACGGCAAACTGTACGGAGTTGAGAGACAGGGTTATCTGATCGAGATGGATCGGAAACTGGGGAACGTTACCGTCAAAGAGCTGGACGACGAAGTCGAAAAGCCTTCTATCATCGCCAAAGATGTGCTTTATATCGG
>JALWRO010000312.1 GCA_027080605.1 Campylobacterales bacterium | reverse complement strand
GATAATCGACATAACCGAAGCGGCTCAGACTGATCAGCCCCGCCATTGACGAGAAGAGTACAAAAAAGAGCGCCGTCGAAACTGCCTCTTTGACATGGTAATGCAAAAAACCGACCATAATCGGCGTCAGCAGCAACGCCCCGCCGATCCCTACACTCGTCGCAAAAATACCGATCATCGTACCGATCGCAAAAAAGAGTGCACGGTTTTCGATCGGCGGCCGCTCACTCTGCGCCGGTGCATGAAAGAAGCGGTAAATCGCATAGAGTACGACACCGAGTAAAATGTAAGTCAGTGTCTGGGAAGAGAGCCGGTGCACGACGTAACCGCTTGCCAGACCGCCCAGAAAGCCGCCGAAACCGAAAAAGATCGTGCTCGAAACACGCAGAGAACCCTTTTTGAAATTCAGATACGATCCAAACAACGAACTCATCACCATCTGCACAACAGAAATACCGATCGCCTCTTTGATATCAAACCCCAGATAGAGCAAAATCGGCACCAGAATCGTCCCGCCCCCTACACCGAAAAAACCGGAAATCGCACCCACCAGGATGCCCGTAAAAACTAATTCTATTATCATTATACACCTATTTGAAAATTGACCGATTTTACATAAAAGCCACTTAAAGGTATAATATGTACATGAGCGAAGAAGAGACTACACACAGCCATCCACTCAGTTACGACAAGCTGATCGATATTTCCGTCAAACTAGTTACTGAACTAGGGTCTACGAAAGTAACTGTTCGGGACTATCTGAAACTGACAAAGGGGTCGGTCATAGATCTTGACAAGCCTGCTGGTGAGAGTGTCGAACTCTATGTCAACGGAAAGATTCTCGGCAAAGGCGAAGTGATGGTCTATGAAGACAATCTTGCCATCAGAATCAACGAAATCCTCGACTCCGACTCTATCATACAATATTTCCGCAGAGAGCAGCAGTGACGTTACGCTGGATATTTCTTTTACTGTTTGCCGCTAGTCTGCACGCCACAGAGATTATCAAACATACACTCTACGAATACCCCGACCGCATCGATCTGATGCTCAGCTTCGACGCACCCTATACTGGAAAAATTTCACGCACCGTCAAAAACGGCGCCACTATCCTGATGCTAAACAAAGTGACTTTTCCCGAAGAGAAGCTGGAGAAAAAACTACACTCCGACATCATTAACAGAGTAAATATTTCCAGACTGAATGACAAAACGCTCATCACCCTTACCGCCCCGGGAGAAATACAGGTAAATGCCTCCAAAACCGTAGATAAACGGGGATTGCGCATACGCATACATAAAACGGCGTTTGTCAAACCGCAGGCTGAAGCACTGCACCCCATTCCGACACCTAATGTCGTCCCCGCACAGGAAGAGTACAGCTTTTCCACCGCTTTTTTAAAGATCATGCTGGTACTCGGTGCCATGATCGCACTGCTGTGGTTTTTGAAAAAGTGGATGGAAAAGAGAAGCCGTGGCAACTGGCTATTTGGCGGCAAAGAAGACGATTCACAAATCAAAATCGTGATGCAAAAACCGCTCGATATGAAAAACCGTGTGGTTCTACTCAGTTACGAAAACAGAGAGTATCTGGTACTGCTGGGTGAAAACAACCTCCTCCTCGACCGTTTTGACGATGAAGAGGCGGTCTTTGAAAAACTACTTCAGAAAAAGGGTAAAACGTTGGGAGAGTACCTTGAAAAATAGGCTCTAGCGAATTGCGACTTTTGCATTTTGACTACCCTCACCTGATTTTTCAATCCAGTACGCCGCACGTTCACGATCCTGTTTGACACCGATACCGTTGTTATACAGTACAGCAAGATTTTGCTGTGCAATCACATTCCCTTGTTCAGCTGCGCTTTTAAAATGGACAAATGCTGTTTTGAAATCACCTTTCTCAATCGCTTCCATCGCAATAGTCAAATCACTGTTCCCGCTGTTTTGATTATGATGCTGTTCTGCAACAGCAGTATTGTTAACAAACACAGTTTTATCTCCTGTGAGCTTGCTGAGTTGCAACATCTCATTTTGTGTAAGTGGTACCGAATAAGTGGTAGACTGTCCATAGACAGCAGTAGCCAGTAAAAATGGAAAAATCAACTTTAACATATAAAAAACTCCTCGATATATAAATTATATTTTATCAATATACAAGCAAACATCATTCCCTTTTTTATTTATTCAGTCTCAAATCGCAAAATAGAGCGCTTCGGGATGGTGTACAACGAGCGCGCTGGTAGTCTGCTCCGGATGCATCTGATACGTCTCACCCAGTTCAATACCAAACTCCTCCGGACGGAGCATCTCGAACAACTCTTTGTTCATCGCCAGATCAGGGCAGGCGGCGTATCCGAAAGAGTAGCGGCAACCGTGGTAGCGGGTCATCTTCACATCGCGCAGGCTGTGTCCCTCTTTTTCAGCAATATTTAGCTCAAGGCGTATCTGCTTGTGGATAATCTCCGCAATCGCTTCGGCAAGTTCAACAGAAATGCCGTGCAAATGGTGGTACTCGCTGTATTTTCCCGCTGCATAAAGTTCCTGCTCCTTTTCGCTGAATTTCGGTCCCGCGCTTGCCAGCTGAAATGCGACAACATCATGCCGGTCACTGTGAAAATAGTCACTCAGACAGCGGTAGGGCTTACGCATCTGGCGGGGGAACTCGAACTTGTATTTCGCCCTTTCGCGCACTGCTTCCAGCGGCTCACGGTTGATTTGATCCTCGCTGAACCACCCTTCGCTCTCGTCGAAAACCAGCAGTGTGTCGCCGTCGGCGCGACAGGGATAGTAGCCGTAGAGCGTCACCGGTTCGAGCAATTTCTCTTTGAGAATCTCGCTTTTCATCTTCTCGAAAAGCGGCCAGAGTTTCTCATTTTCGATCTTTTGCCGCTCCTCTTTGGTCAGCTTTTTATTGACATATCCCCAGCGCTGGTTGAAAAGCATTTTGTGGTTGATCCAGTCA
>JALWRO010000311.1 GCA_027080605.1 Campylobacterales bacterium | reverse complement strand
GTTCGGGACAGGAACAACCGACAAAAGTGCCTGAAAGCAGTATGCTTTCCAAATTGATACAGTTTCTGCTGGTAGTGGTACTGCTGGGTGTGGTAGGCTTTATGGGATTGTTCGGGTACCGTTATTTGCAGCAGAACAAAGCAGGGGACAAGGCACCGCTGCCTCAGCCTGTCGCCAAAAATTCGCAACCTGCCGCGCCTGCGACACCGGTTGTTGCTGTACCGCAAAAGGTGACAACGGCAAATAGCGTGCAGCCGGCTCCGGCGCAGAATAATGCAAATGCACCGAAACAAAGAATGTATACGCAGGAAGAGATGCAGGAGATTGTCAAAATGCTGATGGCACAAATGCAAAACAGCAATGCCCAAAAAGCGCCTGTTGCCACACCTGCACAGACAGCGGTGCAGCAGCCGCAGGAGCAGACGGCAAAAGCACCTGCTCCAAAAGCCGAAAAACAGGATGCGCTCGTAGCGGCGTTGAATTTGGCGGAAGTCGATGAAATAGACGATGTCGAGCCAGAAGTTTCAGGTAAAGTCAAAAACGCGGACAGTGTCAAAGCGAAAAAGGTCAAAAACGGGAAAAAGGTGGATCATTACAATAAAGTCGTTGTGAAAAAGAGTGCGAACAGCTATGATGATCTGGCGAATCTCTCTATGCAGATCGGGGATATTGTCAACAATATGAAGACTAAAAAAGATAAAAGTTCGAACTATACTTCATCGATCAAAAAAGAGGTTTCCACCAGGGTGGCGGAGATGCGTGTGGTAGTCGTAAAAAGTGGTGATACACTCTCTAAGATTGCCAAAAGAGCGTATGGCAAAGCGATGGATTATCCCCGTATTTTGAAAGCAAATCCGGATTTGATCAAAAATCCGAACAATATCTATGTCGGTCAGCGTCTGCGTGTACCGATGAATGACATATAAGGAAATGACGATGGAAAAGCAACAAGAACAGCAACAACAACACCGATTGATTACAAGAAGTAATTTCGACGGCATCATCAGCACGGCGCTTTTGATGAAACTGGGTATGGTGGATGAGGTATTTTACGTGCATCCTAAAGAGGTGCAGGACGGCAACGTCATAGTGGGTGAAAACGATATTGTTACCAATCTGCCGTATGTTGAGAGTGCGTTTATGGCGTTTGATCATAAACTGGAGACGCCGGAGAAGATGAAGCTGAATAAAAACCATGCACTCTTTACCGATGCAGGTTCCGTTTCGGAAGTGGTTTTTGAGTATTACGGCGGAGAGGAAGTATTCGGCAAAGAGGTGCGTCCGCTCGTGGAAGCGGCGAACAAGTCAAAATCTGCATCATTTACCAAAGAGGAAGTGCTGCATCCAGAAGGATGGGACAGATTGATTTTCATGACCGATCCACGTACCGGACTGGGACGTTTTAAGCACTTTCGTATCTCCAATTATGCGCTGATGCAGGTTTTGCCGGAGTTGTGTCTGAACAAAAGTATCGACGAAATATTGGCAAATAGTGATGTTGCGGAACGTATGACAGTTTGCGATGCACATCATGAAGCGTTTCAGGAGCAGTTAAAACGCTGTACCCGTGTGGAGGGAGATGTTGCGGTGATTGACCTCAGAGAAGAGGAGGTGATCCATCCCGGCAACCGGTATACGGTCTACGCACTCTTCCCTGAAGTGTCGACGTCGATTCATATTCTCAAAGGCGTTGAAAATAAGAATACCGTTTTTGCACTCGGTAAATCGATTTTTAACAAAAGCAACAAATGCAATATTCATGACATTGTCAAGCAGTTTCACGGTGGTGGACATGCAGATGCGGGTACGTGTCAGGTATCTCATGAAGAGAGTGGAGTGGTTCTGGAGAGACTGTTGTCTGATCTTCAGGTACACTCCCGTCAGGAGGAGTTATGCGAAACAAATTGATGATTACGATCAGCGACGTGCGCGGTTCCAAACAGTACACCGTGCATGAACTGATCCGTAAAATGGTGATCTGGGTTGCGCTGGGTATTGTGGCGCTTTTTGTGATTGGTGTCGTCTTTATTCGTGTACTTTCGTCCAAAGTGGATGCGCTCGATGAAAAGACGAAACAATACAAAGAGATTCAGCAATACCTGCTCAGTGAAAACAGCAAGCTGCAAAACAATAAAAATGTTCTGGAAAAGCATATTTCCAGTAAAGAGACAGAACTGAAACTGATGAACCAGCAACTCTCCGATATCGAAAAGATCATCGGGCTGAAACCCTCGGTAGAAGATGCTTTCGACAACCGTGTGGCGCGGGCGAAAGAGAAAGGTTTGGAAAATGTCAAAGCGGCGAAACTTTCAGTGGCGGAGCTTTCACTCTTAAATGAGAGTATTCCGACAGGCATGCCGCTGAAACACTTTAAATATTTCACGGACGGGTTTGGATACCGGATGCATCCTATTTTTGTGGGTGAGCGTATTTTCCACTTCGGGCAGGATATTGCGGCAGATGTCGGAACTCCGGTCTATGCCCCGGCGGACGGTGTAGTGGAGTATGCGAAGAAGAAGGGCGGTTACGGCAAGTTTTTACTGATCAACCATCCGTTCGGTTTCAAAACAGGATACGGACACCTCTCACGCTACGCTGTCAAAGCGGGAGATTATGTCTCAAAAGGTGATCTGGTAGCCTATACCGGCAACACCGGCAGAAGCACCGGACCGCACCTGCACTATGAGGTACGCTACCTCTACAAATGGCTCGATCCGATGGATTTCATCAAATGGTCACCCAAAACCTATCAGGCGGTGATGCGTAAAACCAGGCTCGTACACTGGGATGAACTCCTGGCACAGCTGAGAGCCAGATACAACCTGCGCAACGACAAAGTAGCCATGCGGATGCAGTAGGCTGAAGCCACACTTTCGGAAAAATACGGAAGTGACGCTTCAGCGTCACATACAGGATAAGATCGTATGCATTACAATTTACCACATATCAGCATGCAGGGATACTATCAGTTTGTGACATTCAGGACAAAAGAGAGTATTGATGGCTATTTAAAAAAGCTGCAAAATCTTCATGATGAAAATCATATCAAACAGTATAAAATAGATCAGTATCTTGACACTTCTTCGAACGGCGCTTATCTCTTTGGCGATGTGCTTTCAATTGTAAAAAATTATATATTGTCTAAAGACAAAGAGCTGTTTGATTTGACAGCTTGTGCAGTGATGCCAAATCATATTCACTTGCTTTTCCGAGAAATTAAAGCGTTACATGAAGTGATGCAGATGATCAAAGGTGGTTCTTCTTTTGTTGTTAACAGGTACTTACAACGAAAAGGCAGTTTTTGGGCAAAAGGCTACTATGATAAATTGATACGCGATGAAAAACATTTTGAAGTGGTATATAATTACATCAAGAACAATCCTGTCAAAGCAGGTTTGGATGATGTAGAAGAGAGGTTTTACGGAGTGTATGAGTGATGTTACGGCGGGTGAGACTGAATCCGCATTTCTGGATTATGTGCTTTCTTTTGGTGAGGCTAAAGCCACACTTCCAATTTTAACACGGAAGTGAGGCTTTCGAAGTGTAACTACTTACCTTTTAAACTGCCCATGATCCCCCGGATGGCAGATTGTAAATCTGCCGGATAGACGACAAATTTACTGTTAGGGGAGGCGGTCATTTTCTCAAGAGTGTTGATGTAGCGGTCTCCGAGGAGGAACATGGTCGGCAATTCTTTGTCGGTGATTGCTTCGGAGACGTTTTTGATAGCCTGTGCGGATGCTTCGGAGAGGGCGACCTGTGCTTCCGCCTCTTTTTTGGCTGCCTGAAGCTTTCCTTCCGCTTCGAGGATCATCGCATTTTTATTTCCCTCCGCACGTGTCTCGATGGCGCGTCTCTCCCTTTCAGCCGCTGCCTGCTGTTCCATTGCCTGCTGCATCGATCCTGACGGTGTGATGTCCTGAATCTCTACCGACTTGACGGTAATACCCCAGTCCGCCACGTCGTCGATGATCTGCTCTTTGAGTTTGGATTTGATCACTTCCCGGTTGGAGAGTGCTTCGTCGAGTTTCATCTCACCGATGATCGAACGCAGTGTCGTAGTGATGAGGTTCTGGATGGCAAGTCTGAAATCTTCAACACCGTAGATGGCACTTTTGGGGTCGGTGACACGGATAAATGCGACGGCATTGGTCAAAATGACCGCATTGTCTTTGGTGATGACTTCCTGCTGTTCAATGTCGAGGATGATATCTCGTGTAGAGATTTTTTCCCGTATTTTGTCGATGAAAGGAATAATAATATTGAGCCCCGGTCGAAGGGTACAGTTGTATTTCCCAAGCCGTTCGACCACCCACTCCTCTCCCTGGGGAACAATCTTGATGCCGGAAAAGAGCGTGACTAAAACGACAAATAAGAGTACGAGTAAAAGTTCTAAGTTCATGAAATCTCCTTAATAGGCTTTTTTGACTTTGAGCATATTTCCGAGTGTCTCCACACTGACGACGTAAGTGCCTTTTTCGAGTTTTTCATCGGCAGTAGCGACCCATTCGCTGCTTCCGAGTACAGGCGTTTTAAAGATAACGCGTCCGCGTCCTGGCGGTACGATTGCTTCGGTGACAATACCCCTCACACCGACGGCTTCGTTGTCCTGACCCACTTTTGTTTTGGTTTTTGGTTTGTAAATTTTGAACCAGACGTATAAAAAGAGTACCGAAAAGAGAATCCACCAGAAAAGCTGCACGCCAAAAGAGATATGCCAGATCCACTCAATCAGCGCCACGACAATCGCCGCCAACCCAAACCAGATGATGACAAACGACGGTACGACGATTTCAGCGGCAACGAGGATTAACCCGAACGCCATCCAGTGCCACCAGAGCGGATCGGTTAAAAGTGTGTGCATGGGTCTCCTTTTTTGCTCTGTTTTAGATGATTATAGCGTAAAAACGTGAAGAAAAGAGATCTGTGCTGTATCTCCGATGAGAATAATACTCCTGTACAATCTATCAGGGCGGGACTTGCTCAAAGGCGACGCGCTGAGCGAGAAAAGTTTTGTATGGTTTGATCCTTTGGAAGATGAAGCGATACTGGAAGAGGCGCAGAAAAACCTTTGATTCAATGTACATTTAAATCAAAGATGTTGAACTTGCTTTGTGCAATCTCCTGAAGGCTATTTTGGTCAAATTTCATTCTTAGATTTAGATAAGGACCTTGTTGCCGGAAATCTTCCTGTCGGTTCTGTTGAGTTTCAAATAATGTAAAGTGATATCCTGCTGTAAGCCAGGTATTGGATAATATATTATAGCCCGTATAGATGGAAGATGTGCATTGATACAGTTTCTGTTTCCAGTCGTTTAATACGGAGAGGTTTAGACCGATATCCTGTTTTGTGTTGATGTCATAGAGGACATCTGCTCCCAGACGTGTGATTAATGAGCTGTAACTGCCGGTATCGAGATAGGTTTTGGTATATTTTACCGCACCTTGCAGGCTCATTTCGGTTTTTGATGTTATCTTTTGGGACAGCATCATGGTATTAAGGTAGTGCATGACTCTTTTTTGTATATTTTTACTCTGAATATAGTTGAGTTTATCGAAGATGAGTATGCCGTTTTGCGGTCTGTATGCCAGTGCGAGATTGGATGAGACAGTATATTCATGTGCCGGATGTTTTAACCTTTGTTCACCTCTGATACCGAATGCCAGTCCCAGATTGAGATGCTTTTTTTCTGTGTAAACTCCCAGATCTACCGTTATTTTGCTTTCATTTGCATCTTTATATGAGGTTCTGACACTGTATCGCCAGTTCTTTTTTTGGTAACTAAGAGCCAGATTATACGACGTGTATGCCTCCTCATCTGAAAGATTTCCGCTTATCGGTGCATTTTTTTCGATACCGCCGTTAAGGGTCAGATTTTTTGTAACCTGATATCCCTGATTATAGAGATAATTGCTGTAAAGACTTTTTTGATCATTGTCAAAAGAGGATGAAAGTGTTGCTTTGAGTACTCCTCTCTCCCACGGTTGTATGGTAATTCCCATATTTGCGATATTGGTTTTTTTGTTTCGGTAGCTTATCCATTCGTTTCGGAAGAAAAGATCGGTTTTCGGTGTCAGTGCATAACCTATATTAAAAACTGTTTTTGTCGGGAATTCACTATCGTTATTTTGCAGAGAATACTCTTCCTGAAGTTCTGTTTTCAGACGATAGTTTAGAAAGTGGGCGGTGATGCCTCCAAGCAACTGAGAACCTGCAGAGTCGAAATTTTGATAAGACTTATATCCCAGATAGGTTTCATATCTCTTTCGGATATACCGGTTTTTGAATTCAAAAACCGTGCTTGTTTGCTGACTTGTTAACTCTTTGTTCCTGTATGCTTTCAAGTCGAGGGCAAAGTTTTTGTGGTAATGTACTGTTGCATCTATGCCGTATCGCAGGCTGTTTTGCAGCAAAAGAGTCTGCTCTTTCATGCCGAACATCTTATCTACTTTACGGATATAGGCAGATATCTCCTTTTTTTTGTCTCTATAGGTGGTTTCGAGATACCAGGCGTTTGCACGTTTTTGTGTGCGTTTTTTAGAAGAGGCGTACTCTGCTTTGACAGAGAGATTATTATTAAGTTTAAGTGCTTCATCAATGCCTGCCAGCGATTGTTCCTCTTCATGAATATATGTCAGACCGGTTATACTTTTTTGCTTTTTGTCTGTGAAGGTTGCTTTTCCGCCATACAGAAGTTTTGTTTTCTCTTTACCCTCTGTTTCATAGGATACTTCGATAAAACGTGGATTACCATCTTCTGCAATGGCAAAGACCGGCGTTTTAAAGTAGAGTGCACCTTCATCATAGTAAAATGTGTAGTCCAGAAGTGGTGTCAGCAGTGTACGGGAGAGGATACGCTCTTTTCGGTATCTTTCTCGTATAACAAGATAGACTTTTTCAGAATTTTCGATAATATGTCTCTTTTTGAGGTGGTATTTCCCGACAGTGCCGTCAGGTCTGATCTCCTCCTTTTGAAAAAGTGTCTGTGTATTACTCGCAAATAGTGTTACCGCTCCTTTGTTATGGTGTAGTACGGTTTTGAAACCGTTGAGGGATCTGTCATATTGTGCCAGTTCAGATGTGTGGAGACCTGTCTGTATATCGCCGTATTGTAAAAAGAGATTTTCTCTTTCGATTTTGACATAGAATTTTTTTTGGCTGGGTGTTTCATTGTTTTGCAAGCTATTGTCTTCATAAATGGTATAGTATTTTGCCGGGTCTATACGGTCAAAGAGTTCTAAATCTTTTGGTTTTCCGCTGTCATATGCCAGAGTCAGAAGAGTTGATCCTTTGACGGTTCCTTTGGCAAAAAATGCCATATGTTTTTTTTGATCGGTATGCGAACCGATTCCTACCTCCCCGAATCCGGTAACAATCCAGTTTCGCATTTGCGGTTGTAGTTTGATTTGCTTTAGAAGCTCTCCCTGTTGAACAGGAATATGTATGTTGACTGCATCTGCCACTGTGGTCGGCTGCAGGGTAATATAAATAACACCGTCTCCTGTGACATGGTACTTCTCTTTTTGATCGTTTTGCAGATTTTGTGCAGGATCTTCATGATAGACACGATACGGTGCATCAATATAAAAAGTACCTGTCATAGATTCACGCAGCGGATACCCGAACCGATCAAACAGTTGCAGGGCAATGACTGGTGTATGTTTTCCGTCTGCTGTGAGAAAAGATTCTTTCGGGAGGAGTCTGGCGCTGTAAGGAGCACCGGAAAAGTGGACGGTTCGATTGATTACTGCTGTCTGTTTACCGTTTTTGTCACGGAAGAGAGCCTTGAGGTAGTTGTCACCGTCTTTGATGTCGATTCCGCGAAAAAGTGCTATGGCATTTACACTTTTACTGCTTTTGAGTACTCCTTCACGGTTAAGAGCATCAACCGGTTCATCGTTGAGATAGAGTTCTAACTTCTCCTCTTTCGGAAAGAGAATGGCTGCTTTGACAGATCCGATCGAAGGGACAAATCCCTCTTTGGGAGGCCACAACCAGCGATGTTCTTTTTTCTTGTATTTTAGTGTATCGGCACTGCTGATATTGGGCATAGAGGCTGTTTTCCTGACTTTTGGGCGGAATTGCGACTCCTCTCTTTTTGACTGAGCGGTTTTCTTTTTGTGGAGACAAAAATCGATGTGGGAAAGCGTGCCTGCTTTGACATCGACAAAAGTACTGTAACTGCTTCCCGATGATCTGGCATTTTGCCTGCACAGTGAGACAGTATATCCGTCAGGTACGGTCAGCGGATCGATTGCCAGTACATGAAGACCTTTACGTACACCTTCGAAATGGAATTTTCCTTCATGATCGCTTTGGACGGAGTAGCCGTTGGAGAGAAAAAGGGTGACCGGACTTTTCAGTGTTTTCGGTATGCCTTTGATTCTGCCGACGATATAGCCGTGTCGGGGAGCAATACCCTCCTGGGAATCTATCAGGATTTTTGTTTTCACAAAATTGGAAATGATGTTTTTTTGGTAATATACGGCAGTTTGTATAAAGAGACTCTTTTTATCTGTCGCAGTAATTGTAAAAATATAGTCAAGTTCTCTTTTCTGACCGCTGTTGAGTGCAGGCAGTACAATCATATAACCGTTTTGTGTCCGTTTGGCTTTGACAGGTTTACCATCCAGTAAAAAGCGTTTTTTTTGCAAGCGCACCTCTTTGGGAACGTTCAGGTGCAATGTTGTTTCGGATAAAGGCGTATTGCTTTGGTTATTGATGATTACGGTGCCTTTGTGAAACACGCCAATAGTTGTACGGTACTCTGTTTTAGAGGGTATCAGCCATATTGGTGTGTTGTGCAGATCTTTTTCAAGTGTTTCGAGAGTGTATCCAATCTCTATGCCGGCAAGAACCTTTTGTGTCGCAGATCTGCTTTTTGGTTGTGTGACGGAGATATGGTCGATAGCCTTTACATAAAGAGTGTTTTTTTCACTGTTCGCTTTTTTCTGTTGTGTTGTCGTCTGCAGAATACCGATGAATCTATCCGGGGTTGCAGTGGGAAGACATTTGAGCAGTATACTATCCTGAGCAGTACTGATATGCAGTATAACAGGTTTGTTGTGTGTACGTTCATGAAATGTGCATACGATGTAAATAGTCTCATTCGGTATAAAACGGGTTGCTTTTATCAGCGGGATTTTTTTCTCTTTTGTTTGGATAATGAAATGACTTGAGGGATGATATTTATATAGAGATATTTGCGGTACTTCTGTCTGTTTCTTCGTGACAATAAGTTCATTGACACTGATACTACGGTGAATAGTATTATCTGTCACAGTGGAGAAGATTGCTTCACCTCTGTTTAAGATACTAAATGTGGTTGTCGCATATAAAGAGGAGATGAAAAAAAATGTGGTATACAGTACAAAAAAGAGACGTTGCCCTCTCATACAGTGCTCTTTTTGTACCATATACGGAGTTTGGAGTTATTTTAGTTTGGCTTTGTAACTGACGGTTGCGGTATGATGTCCGGGCAGTGGATTTTTCATGATCCATTTGACATTGGTATAGTCGTCTGCTTTGGCGATTCTATAGCCGTTTTGTGTTTTTATTTTCAGATTTTCCGGCGTATCAAATACTTTTCCATGATCAACCGAATAGAGTACTGTACAGGGTGATTCACACTTTGCACTGTCGGCAATATAGCGCATATGATCAGGGATGGGATTGTTTAAAACCATATGTTTGACAGGTTTGTCCTGTGCATTATTAACCGTATTGCGATAGACGATAATATCACCGGGTAAAACTTTTTTTGTATCGACCAGTTTGATTGATTTTTTTCCGTGTTTGTCCGTGACGATGACCTCTTTATAAGACTTGGATACCAGTGTTACTTTAGCGTTTTTTGCATATATTGCAGAGCCTATAAGTACTACTCCTAAAAATAACAGCATTTTTTTCATTTTTCTTTCCTTTATTTGATTTTTACTTTGAATTGAATCTTTGCAATTTCATATTTTTTAATATGATCTAAATCGACCATTATTAAATTATTTTTAGAATCAAAAACTCCTTGATCACTATCTTTAGCATCAGTTAATGATTTTCCGTTTAATTTCAGGGAATTTTTTTGATATACCGTAGCATTGGGTATGGGATTTTTATAGAGCACATCTCTTGCATGCACATGTTTTCCCGCAGATATGGTGATATCATATGTGATGATTGCACCGCTGACAGGTTCATTGCCTCCAAATTGGTTGAGAACTGTCGATTTCTGCTGAATAAAGAGCAGTTTTTGGGAAACATATTCCCAGACACCTTTTGCTTCATCTACACCACCTTTCTCTCCGTCTACCGCGTCTGTTCCTGATACACCTTTCCCGGGATAGACTTTACCTGCAATACCCGATCCTCCGGTTAAAGAGATACCTTTCACCACTATATAACAGTGGTTGTGCCGCTTTCCGATTTTTTCATCTTCCGGTCCTTTGGCTATCAGAAAGAACGCTCTGGTTTCATCCTCTTTGAGTCTGATTTTGTCACTCAGTTGATCCTCAGCGTCAAATTTTTTATTATTATTGGTATCAACATACAGTTTGATATCATCCAGACGAAAATCTGATTTTGCTTTAATGTTGAACTGAAGCGAAAATTTGTCGGAGCCGTTACCTGTATTGGTAATTTGAAAAGAGAGTGGAGGTGTGGGTACCTCTTTTTGGATATGCACATCTGAACTATCCAGTGAATCGATATGCAGATCGATAAGCTGTGCCACCGTATCGGTGACAACATTGCTTTCGATCTGTTCCGGCGTGTCATCTACAATAAAATCGAGTGTCGCAATATTGTTGATGACTGTACCGGCGCTTGTTCCTTTAGCATACAGCGTTATACCCAATAGTAGTATCAATAATATTCTGTACATGACAAAACCTCCTCTTTTGTTTTGTAACAGTTTCTTATCGGAGTACTACATCGAAATAGGCACTCTTTTTGGTACCTGCATCGACCCCCTGAAGATCGATAACAATTGCACCGGTATTGGTGTCTACTGAACCCGGATTGGTTTCTAACGGCGTCAAAGTGTCCGCTGTTGCACAATTAAACTGTTCAGTACCTGTATAGATTTTGATGTCATTGTTACTCAAAGCAGACAGATCATAAACTGAAGTATCGAGTGTATCTCCTATTTTTGCAATTGCTGCATTTGCGCTACCGCTGTTTTCTACGGTAAAACAGTATCTGATTGTTGCTCCCGGAATTCTCTTTGGTTTGGTGGTACCGTTTACAGGGTCATTTACTACGACTGATATTTTTGAGATTGTCATATTGGCAATGACAATTTTATACGCATCGGCACTGCTGAATTTACCGTCATATTGGATATCTGCAGTTCCCGCACTATCTGCGAAAACGATTTGTACAGTGAGTTTGTTATCTTCATCATCTTTGCTGTCAGATGTGATATCTGCACCTTTGGTACCCGCTGCTCCGCCTTCGGCAACCTGTGCCTGAAGGTCATATATCGCTGCTGCACCGTTTGTCAGATTATCAGGCATATCTGCAACAATAAAAACAAACTTTTCAGCATCAATACCCAATTCATCGATATAATCTGTTTCCGTATCATTTGCCGCATCAAATACGCCGTTATTGTCC
>JALWRO010000310.1 GCA_027080605.1 Campylobacterales bacterium | reverse complement strand
AAAGGAACATCATGAACATATCGGTAATAGGCACAGGCTATGTAGGACTTGTGACAGGGACATGTTTTGCCGAGATGGGTAACAACGTCATCTGCGTCGATATCGACGAAAAGAAAGTTCAGAATCTTAAAAACGGTATCATCCCCATCTATGAACCGGGACTCGAAAAAATGGTGCTGGAAAATCATGAAAGAGGCACACTCGACTTTACTACAGAGATACAGCAAGCACTTACCAAAACAGATATCTGTTTCATCGCCGTAGGTACACCGATGGGAGAAGACGGCAGTGCGGATCTTCAGTATGTTTTAGCCGTTGCAAAAAGTATCGGTGAACATATGACACACCATATGTATGTTATTGACAAATCGACTGTCCCTGTAGGTACGGCAGACAAAGTAAGAGCTACCATTCAAAAAGCACTCGATGAGAGAGGCAGTGACCTGACATTCGATGTTATCAGTAACCCCGAATTTCTCAAAGAGGGAGCGGCGATCGCAGACTTCATGAAACCCGATCGCGTCGTCATCGGTGCCGATAATAACAAAGCTTTCGATGTCATGCGGGAACTCTATGCCCCCTTTACCGTCAATCATGAACGATTCGTCACAATGGATATCAAATCAGCCGAAATGACCAAATACGCCGCCAACGCTATGCTTGCCACCAAAATATCCTTCATGAACGAAATAGCCAATATCTGTGAAAGGGTCGGTGCCGATGTCAACAAAGTCAGACACGGTATCGGTAGTGACAGCAGAATAGGGTACAGTTTCATCTACCCCGGCTGCGGATACGGCGGAAGCTGCTTCCCCAAAGATGTCCAGGCACTCGCCAAAACAGCCAAAGACTATGGCTACACCCCAAGAATCCTCGATGCCGTAGAAGCGGTCAACTACGACCAGAAAAAAGTGATCAGCACCAAAGTGATCAACCGTTTTGGAGAAGATCTAAGCGGCAAAACCTTCGCCGTATGGGGACTGGCATTTAAACCCGGAACCGACGATATGAGAGAAGCCAGTGCCATCACCATCATCAACGAACTGACACAAAGAGGCGCCAAAATCAAAGCCTACGACCCCAAAGCCGGACATGAAGCCAAAACCCACTATCTCAAAGATAACCCCAATATCGAATATGTCCAGAGCAAATACGACGCCCTCAATGACGCCGACGCGATGATCCTCGTCACCGAATGGAAAGAGTTTCGAAGCCCCGATTTTGAAGAGATCAAACTGAGACTCAACCATCCCATCATCTTTGACGGCAGAAACCAGTATAATCGTAAACGACTCGAAGCAAACGGATTTGAGTATTTTGAGATAGGCGTTGCATCCTCATGAAAATCCTCGTCACCGGAACAGCCGGTTTCATCGGACACAACCTGACAAAAAAACTGCTTGAAAGAGGCGATGAAGTCACAGGTATCGATAACATCAACGATTACTACGATGTCAACCTCAAATACGGCAGACTGAAAGATCTCGGTATCGATAAAGAAGCCATCAAAGAGAAAACCGCCGTCACCTCTTCAACATACCCCAGCCACCGCTTCATGAAACTGGATCTCAGCGACAGAGCCGGTATGGAAAAACTCTTCAAAGAAGAGCAATTTGATGCCGTCTGCAACCTTGCGGCACAGGCAGGGGTAAGATACTCCCTCGAAAACCCGCACGCCTATGTCGATTCCAATGTCGTCGGATTTCTCAACATACTTGAAGGGTGCAGACACCACGGTGTCAAAAACCTCTGTTATGCCTCCTCATCATCCGTCTACGGACTCAACAAATCACAACCCTTCAAAACAAGCGACCACACCGATCACCCGGTAAGCCTCTATGCCGCCACCAAAAAATCGAATGAAATGATGGCACACACTTACGCCCACCTCTACGGCATACAGACAACAGGACTCAGATTTTTTACCGTGTACGGTCCCTGGGGCAGACCCGACATGGCACCCATGCTCTTTACAGACGCCATACTTCATGACAGACCTATCAAAGTCTTTAACTACGGAGAGATGAGCAGAGACTTCACCTACATAGACGACATTACCGACGGGGTTATCAAAGTCCTCGACAACCCTGCAACCCCAAACCCCGACTGGAATCCCCAAAACCCCACGCCCGAAAGTTCCAGTGCACCGTACAAAATCTATAACATCGGAAATAACCAGCCCGTATCTCTCATGAAGTTCATTGAAACAATTGAAGCGAAACTGGGCAAAATAGCCCAAAAAGAGATGCTCCCCATGCAGCCGGGTGATGTACAGAGCACCTACGCCGATGTCACCGGACTGATCAACGATATGGACTATAAACCGGACACGCCTTTGGATGAAGGGGTGGAAAAGTTTGTGGCTTGGTATAAAGATTTTTATTAGATTTAGTAATTTCATTTGTTCATACAGAAGAATTTTAAATGAAAAGCCTAAAGAAATTTTCAATATGACCGATTTTTTCTTTGTAAACAAAATTACAAAGGATAAAAATGAAAAAACTTCTTTTTATGTTAATCGCTTCAGTAGTTGCAGTATTTGCACTTGATATTAATACAGCTACAAAAGCTGATTTTATTAAAATCAAAGGCATTGGTGCGAAAAAAGCGGAAAGAATTATTTCTTACCGAAAAGAGCATGGAAAATTTAATTCTATAGATGAACTAAAAAATGTCAAAGGAATCGGTAATAAAATTATTGAAGTCATTAAATCTGAAGTAAAAGTGAAAAATGATTCATAAATAAATATATGTATAGGATGTTTATTTATGAATATCCTATACATGATGTGTCCTCCATAATTTTTCTATAAATATAATACGAATCCCCGGAAACAAAACCACCCTAGGAAGAAAAGCAAATTTTAAACAAATTCCCCCACAAGTTAAGCGTAAATTAAGCATCGTTTGTATATAATTCTGCTCCCAACAACGAAGGGAAGCTAAGAAAGACCGATGGAATCGGGCTT
>JALWRO010000309.1:1661-2974 GCA_027080605.1 Campylobacterales bacterium | reverse complement strand
CTGCCGCGCAGTCGCTTCGTCGATCAGCCCCGCATTGAGGTCGGCATCGATCGCCATCTGTTTTCCCGGCATCGCATCGAGGGTAAAACGCGCACCCACTTCCGCAACCCGCGTCGCACCCTGGGTGATGACCATGAAGTTGATCAACACCAGAATCACGAAAACGATAATACCGATCACATAATTTCCCCCGACCACAAACTGACCGAAAGAGGTAATAATATCACTCACCGCTTCGGGACCTTCGTGCCCTTTGGAGAGAATCATCCGCGTCGTAGCGATATTCAAAGAGAGTCGATAGAGGGTAATAATCAAAATAAGCGTCGGAAATGTCGTCAAGTCGGTCGGTTTGGGAATGTAGAGAGAAATCATAAGAATCAAAACCGCCACTGCCAGTGAAATCGTCAAAAAGAGGTCGAGAACAGCACCCGGAAGCGGAACAATGATAATCGCCAGAATGGAGATGACGAAAAAAACGACAGCAAGATCTTTGGACGCCGCTACGGGTGCCAGAAACTTCTGAACACTCTGCAAAGCCGGTGCGTTTTTACCTTGTGCCAAAAAATTCCTTCCGAAAGATTACAATATATCCTGAAGTGTCAGCTGCTCAAAAAAATCATCCATCTTGAGTTGAAACTTGTTTAAAAACGGCCATATCATACAAAAATCTCCCTTACCGGTCGGACAAGACTCCTGCGAAGAGGAACACTCAAACACACTCAACGGCTTCTTCTCCGCCACTTCGATGATATCCCGCACTGAAATCTCCCGCGGATCCCGATTCAGAGCAAACCCGCCTTTGGCACCTTTGTAGGACTTTAAAATACCCTCCCGTGCCAGAGACTGCAAAATTTTGGCAAGAAAACTGCGCGAAATATTCAATCTCCTCGCAAGCGTATCTACATCTTCCGGAGCATTCTGTCTCGATATAAGCACCATGGATAACAGTGCATACTCACTTGCTTTGGTTAGTAACATGGTACTCCTGTTTAGGGCTAAATTTATCCTATTATATCACAGAAAAATGAAGAAAACAAACTGTCGTCAAATTTTCACACTGCTGTCAGTATCGCGGAGAATTTCAAAGACACTACTCCTCACTCTCCTTCAACAACTTCGCAGTAATTTCATTGTACTTCTGCTGCAGTTCCGCGTTTTGAAAAGGGACTAGTTCGGGAGTTTGTACGATCAAAAGCTGGTTGAAGAGGTTTTCGTTTTCCTTCATGATGGCGTAGAGCTGGCTGCTTAAAGAGACTGTTTCATAGGTGTTTCGGGCTAAGAGCAGGTTTTCTCTGGCAATTTTCCGCGCTTTG
>JALWRO010000309.1:0-1651 GCA_027080605.1 Campylobacterales bacterium | reverse complement strand
GAGATTTTTTCGGTACATATCTGCCGCCCGGAGGGTCATTTTCTGAGATCTGATATTTTGCCGGTAGATTTTTTGCTGACTGTCGGTAGCGCTTCTCATAAGCTGTTTACTCTGGGCAAGTAGCGATTTCGTGTTATTGATGATTTTATTGAGTCTGGCAAGGTAAACATGATCCACTTTATCGATGTACTGCTGGTAAATATGCACCGTCAGATCGACTGATAACAGATAGATGGCGTAGTACTTTTTTGCCGCTTTGAGCTCTTCATGAGACTCCTGCAAAATCCCCGTCAAATGCTCTGTAATCTGATTGAGCAAGTTGAGCACGGAGATCATTTTGATCATATCCCCGCCGTCAACATTGGACAAAAGAAGATCCACCTGTGCAGAATTCAGGGGCACGCCTGTATGGAGAAAATAGGCTTTGAACTTCTCCTTTTCGTGTGCCAGTCTCTTTTGGTAGATTTTGATCTCCTCCTTCGCACTCGCTATTTTGTCATCGTATCCCTCTTTGGTGGTATGAAACATACTTTTGACCGGTGCAGAGATCTTCTCTTCACGATATCTGACGATATCCGATTTCAGCGTATCAATATGCACTTCGAGTTCATGTACTTTTTTGCGGTAACGTTTGTAGTTTCCGTCTGTCAATATTTCGATCACATCATCCAGAATTTCGTTAATATCTTCCCGGACATTCTGTTTGTCACGCCCGATCAACGTCTTTTCCGGCAAATCGGGAGAACCCGCTTCCTCTTCCAGCGCCCCGCCTTTTTTAAGCTTATCGAACACATCGCTCCAGACTTCGTTAAAATCCTCTTTTTGATACTGCTCTTCATGATGCAGCTTCGCAGTCAAACCGGAGGCTTTGGAGATGACTTTGGAAAGCGACTCTTTCCCCATCCCGATAATATCGGAAGTGACATTTTCCAGTGTTTGAGAGCTGTTGCTTTCACAAAACCCCTGTGCAAAACCGATCATCAAAAAAAGAGCAATATAAAAAAATTTCATGAGTATCCTTATAGCTATAATGTACAAACTCTATTATAATTAATCTATACTTAACAGGAAAGTTATATCCATAAACTAATCATTTTCTGCATCCAATCAACTTTTACGTCGATATAGATAAACAATTTATTTACAATTTTCAGATATGATATACTATATTTGTATATAAAGAGAGTACTATTATGAAAATCCTGATCACACTTTCAGCCTTGCTGTTATCGGCTGTACACCTCTTTGGCGAAACATACTATTACGCTTTCGGTCAAAAAGTCATACTCAAACCGTTACCGCAGACACGCTCTGCCGCAGACCAGAATATTCACTATTTTCAAACGAAAACCGGCACAAAACTCGGTGTGAAAAATGAGATCATCATTGGCTGTAAAGATATGGAACAGTGCAAACCGGTGCTGGAAAACTACCCGGTCACTTCCGTCGAAAAGCGCTCCGATACACTCTACCTGCTGACACTGAAAAAGGGAAGTGATCCTTTTAAGGTCGCAAATAGTCTCTCTCATGAAGAGCCGATCTTCCTGTCACATCCCAACTTTATCAAAAAAAGGATAGCACGTTGAAACAGTGGCTCTCACCCCTCTTACTGACACTTTTGCTTACAGGCTGCGGTACAAATAACAATAAT
>JALWRO010000308.1 GCA_027080605.1 Campylobacterales bacterium | reverse complement strand
TTCGGCATCAGTCAATTTTCCGGCTTTTAGCAATATCTCATCCGGTATAGCTACTTTACCGACATCATGCATCGGCGATGCGAGTTTGATTTTGGTTGCCTCTTCTTCACTGAGTCCGTACGCTTTTGCAAGAATATAGGATATATTTGCCACTCTGGATACATGATTTGCCGTTTCATTGGATCGGCTCTCTATCACTTCTCCCAATTTTTTGACAATCTCACTCTGGGTATTGATCATTTCATCGTTCAAACAAAGATTGTCAAATGCGATAGAGATATTATGGGAAAAGATTTCAAGAAGATTTTTGTCGATTTCACTTAAATCTGCACATCCTTCCAGATAGAGCAGTATCGTTTTTTTGTTTGCCGACTCGTAAAAGCCGATAAAAGCATCCTCTTTAAAAAAACTCTGTTTCGTTTCAAACGCTTCATACATCAAATAGGCGGCATCTTCACTGATCCTGTTATTTTCCCGTATCGATGCCACTACAGAAAACTCACCGTTTTCCAGTGTCACAAAACAGGCATTGTTGCGCTCACTTCCATCCTCTTTTACAGGTAAATGCAAAAGGGAAACGATCTGTGTCAAAACACCCTCTGCAAAAAGAATTAAAGATTTTTCCGTAAAAAGAGCCTTGGACGCATTGATGATTTTGGTCAATCCCTCTCTGCTCTGTTCTATGGTCATAATATCCCGATATGCCCGTAACGCAGAGATAACCGTACTATACAATTTACCCGAAGTCAGTTCGGTTTTTTCTCTGTAATCGTTGATATCATAATCCCGGATCACCTCTTTTTCCGGTGCCTGTCCCGGTTGTCCTGTTCGCAAAATGATTCTGATCGTTTTGTTCTGAAGCTCTTCTCTGATCCTCTTCACCGTTTGCAAACCGGCATCGTCACTCTCCATCACGACATCCAGCAACACCAGAGCAATATCCGGATTTTGACGCACTGTCTCAACCGCTTCTTTTCCGCTGTAGGCATGAAAAAATTCAATTTCACGCTCCTGAAACGAAAAACTTGCCAGTACTGATTCGGTAATAGTGTGTACGCCATCTTCATCATCGGCTATCAGTACTTTCCATTTCGGCAACTTGTTGATCTCTTTAACAGGCTCTTTGGGGGCAAATTGCAACATGTCTTTACTCACTTATTCATATTAATGTTTTTACTATAAGAATAATCGTCACAATGGTAAAAAACATTAGAAAAACAGATAATAAAAATAGTATTGCCCTATTTTCCGATCATAATATCCAGCACCTCCGCCATCGACGGATACCATTCGTTGGTCTCGCGGTTGTAAAATTTCGTATCCGAATTGACCGCGAAGGGAATCCCCTTCGCACGCAGACTTTCGCTCATGAAACGGGCAAAAACTTTCTGCTCCTCCACGCTGTATTCCCCTCCGCCCGGCGCACCGTCGGGCAATGTGGCGGTGCGGTTGACATCGTTGTAGTTGTTCGCCATCCACGCACCGACCCAGGTAGGAATATGGTGCGTTTTCGACCAGCTGTCCGCGTAATCGATCTTGTCGGTGATGAGCCGTTTCTCCTCCGGCGTGCCTGTCGTCCACTGCTTTTTGGGGTTATCTTTTTTGGGACCGGCTGCGTAGAAATGCCACTCGACCATCATGAAATCGGTCGGCTCAGGCACTTCAAGGTTGTCCAGTTCGTAGGGGCTGGAGATTTTATTGGGCGCAACGATGACAATGCGTTTGGGATCGATCTCTCTGATCGCTGCGGTTACTCCACGGTAGAGCAGGTTGAGCCGGTCATTATGCTTTTTCACCTCTCCCGTCGTTTCGATAATCAGATCATATGCCAGTGTATAGGGATGCCCTTTGAAAGTTTCGGCAACCTTTTGCCACCACTGTTTAACATGGTTTAATGTCGCATCGTTAGTAGGATCGTCCTTGAACTCCGCAGCCTGATAAGCGATGATCGGAATCAACCCCGCATCGATCGACTGATCGACCAGATGTCTGATCTCTTCCAGCAGCGTCGGATCGCTCAGCACATCCTCTTTGACACGCATCCGCACATGGCTGAGTCCGCGCTTTTTGAAGATTTTCGGTACATCGATCCCCTGTTCATATGACCTGCGCGCCGTTTCACGCCCCGTGTCGGTCTTGACCCAGTCCACATCCATCCCTGTATGGAGCATCTTCTGGTACACCGACGGTGTAATCGGCGTCTTAATACTCTCTCTATCAGGTACCGTACCGTTGTCGTCAGCGGTTGTATCCGGTATCTTTGTACTGCTTTGGGAATCTTTCCCCGGAATCACACCGCCACTATTTCCGCTGCTGCACCCTGTCATCATGAACAAAAAAGCTGCCAGAAAGAGAACCCTGCACATTGTAAACATCTCCACCCCTCTTTTTGATATTTTTCCAAGTATAGCAAAATATTTACAAATAGCTAAAAATAAAATTTTACTTTTCCCGATAACAACCGATATAGTTCTATATAAAAACTGGAGGCAATCGTGCTACTTCGTCTACTCCTGCCCCTTTTTCTGATTTTAAGCGTTGCACAGACAAAAGAGCAGCAGACACTGCATATGGGATATTATCTCCCCTCGTTCAACAATGTCTCTAAAAAAGATGTCAAAATCAGCCTCAATTTCTGGGCAAAAGAGATTGGTACCAAAACAGGATTGCGCCTGACAAACCACTTTTACAAAAATATCCACCAACTCAAAAAAGATTTTGATGCCGGGAAGATTGACAGCATCAACGCATCATTGCCTCTGATTGCCTCTCTTTTTGACATTAACACACTGAAAAACGGTTTTCGTCCGGTCATCAACGGACAGGAGAACGGTACCGAGATGCTTATACTGGTACAAAAAAAGAGCCGTTTCAAGTCACTGAAAGATTTGCAGCACAAACGTCTTCTGAGACTGCCGAACAACGATCTCGAAAAACTTTATCTGGACACATTGTTACTCAAAAAATTTCATAAAGATACCAAAAGATTTTT
>JALWRO010000307.1 GCA_027080605.1 Campylobacterales bacterium | reverse complement strand
TTATTTAATCTGTATTTAGAATATTATGTTAATATAACATTATGTTCATGCAAAAATTTCTTTTCTCCCTTTTTCTTTTTTATACTGCGCTGCATGCTGCTGTCATCGACAAAGCTTTTTTCGAAGGTGACAATGTTCTGAACTACTATCAGCAGGTTGAAAAAGAGATCAACAGTACCATCAACCAAAAATTGAAAAACCGCAAAATCATCGAACTCGAACGCTCTACCCTGCAAAAGTTGAAAAACCTGCAAACGCTGAAAAGTGACATCAAGCCGTTTCAGTCTATTACATTTCCCCGCAAAGAGATTTCACAGCAAACCTATCTCAAGGCGCTTTACACACTCTGCAATCTCAAAACAGAGATAGACCATCTGCGTGCGAAATCCAAAGAGTTTCAGGAGAGACTGTTCGACCTGAAAACGACTATCGAAAAATCGGTCGATTCCGCCAAAGCAAACAATACCCTGCTCAGCAACCAGATGCAATACGCATTTTACAAAATCTCCAAAGAGAAACTCGACAAGTCCCTGGCACTCTATCAGGCGTTGTTTGACAAAGAGTTTGAGAAGTTTCAAAAAGCGCTTCCCCGTGTCAAGTTTACAACAACCTCTCTGGCAAAAAGAATTATCCATAAAACCGAACAGAAAATCGACACACTCGAGAAAAAAGATCTGCTGCTGACCATCGACAAAGACAGCAAAGTACTTCAACCCAAAACATCCGACAAAAACATCAGCCAAAAAGCGCGAAAAATCAAACAGGAGACAGATGAAGCGCTTGTAAAACGGGTACAGACACACATTTTACTGGCGCTGAAATACCTGCAGAACAACAAACAGTCGGCGTATCTCAAAACGATGGAAGCACTCGACGAAGATATCCGAAAACTTTCACCTCAAAAAAGGAAAAAGTTCCGTACCGCCGCCGATTTGATTATGCAGCTCGCCGATAACCGTTCCGATATCACCTCCGTTGCCATCGCCTCTACACAAGTCGGTATTCAAAACATTCTTGAGAACATCGATACCTATATCAACAAAACCCTCTTTGTCTATGAAGAGAAAGCATTTTCAATACGTACAATTCTGACATTTACATTTATATTGTTCATCGGTTTTATTATTGCCAAAATCTATAAAAACTTTGTGGACAGTTTCCGCAGAACCAACCGCATCAAAAGCCTCTCTACCGCGCGAATGGTTGCCAACAGCGGATATTACCTCATCATCCTCACGACGTTTTTCATCGCTTTGAAAACCATCGGGCTGGATATGCACACGATCTTTCTGGTTATCGGCGCCATTTTACTCTGGCTGGCGTTCGGTCTGCAAAGTTTTATCTCCAGCTATGCCATCGGCATACTGCTGAAAATCGACCGCTCCATCCGCATCGGAGACCATATTGAACTCGATTCGGACACCGTGGGAGATGTAGATGATATGGATTTTCGTTCCGTCACCATCCGCTCCAGCGACAATATTCGCACCACCATTCCAAACTCCCGTTTTATCGGCGGAACGTTTATCAACCATACTCTCGAGGGTGTCAGCCGCAGGCTGCATATACACTTCAGTGCAAGCAAATATATCTCTCATGAAGAGATTGAAGAGACCATTCTCACAGCGCTTGCCAAAAGTAACCTGCCCTACATCAAATCACAGGACAAAAAGGCACAAGTCACCATTGTCGATATCAACCGGAAAATTGTCCGTTACGCCCTGCTCGTGTGGGTACCCAAAGAGTTGACGTACGATATGTCTCTCGCACAGTCGATGTTTTTGAAACTGATCCACAAAGCGCTTTATCCGGGACAAAACAGCGCAGATCACGCCCCGGTATAAAGCTGTCTCGGACGCGCGATCTTCGATGCGGGATCTTTTTTAAACTCGATCCACTGTGCCACCCAGCCCACAGTCCGCCCGATCACAAAAATCGGCGTAAACATCGAACGCGGAATCTTCAGCGCATAGAGAATAACACCGGTATAGAAGTCGATATTCGGATAGAGATTTCTGCTGACAAAATAGTCATCATGAAGTGCGATCTGTTCGATTTCATGTGCTATTTCCAGCAACTTCGCATCCAGATGTAACTCCTCTCTGAGCTGATCCTGCAACTTTTTGAGTACCCTGGCACGCGGATCAAAGTTTTTGTACACACGGTGCCCGAACCCCATCAGCCGGAAAGAGTCGTTTTTATCTTTGGCTCTGGCGATATACTCCGGTACATTTTTCACATCGCCGATCATCTCCAGCTGGGCGATCACAGACTCGTTCGCACCGCCGTGCGCCCTGCCCCACAATGCCGAAATACCCGCTGAAATCGCGACATACGGATGCGCGCCGGTAGACGCCACGCCGCGAACCGTTGTCGTAGAAGCGTTTTGTTCATGATCTGCGTGAAGGGTAAAGATGGTATCGAGCGCATCGATCTCCACCTGCGAAATCTGCTGCTCTCCTTCCGGCGTTATCTTCATCCGTCCATGCGGATAGGCGCGCATCATGTAGAGAAAATTTTCGGTAAAACTGCGGTCGATATCGGGGTAGATAAACGGAATCCCCAGTGAATGGCGATACGCAAACGCCGAAAGTGTCGGAATCTTGGCGATAATCCGTCGTGCCATCTCCTGATACTCCGCTTCATCATTGATATTGAGATGCTCATAGTAAAACGATGCCAGCGCCGAAACCGCCGATGAGAGAATCGCCATCGGGTGGGCACTGGAAGGAAAGCTCTCTATCAGGTTTTTCAACCCTTCATGAACAAATGACCGGTGCCGTATCTCCAGATCGAACGCTTCCGCCTCCTGTCTGTCCGGTAAATTGCCGTTTAAAAGCAGATAACAGACTTCCAGATAGGTATAGTTTTTCGCCAGTTCTTCGATCGGTACACCCCGGTACCGCAATTCCCCTTTGCCCCCGTCAATAAACGTAATCTTCGATTCGCAGCTTGCCGTCGAGGTAAAACCCGGATCGTAGGTAAACATACCGG
>JALWRO010000306.1:2040-3009 GCA_027080605.1 Campylobacterales bacterium | reverse complement strand
ACTGAGTCTGGGCAAAACGGTGGTCAATCTCAACTACACCGCAAACAAAGTCTCCCTTGCCCACGCCATTACCCTTGCCGAGGTCAAAACCATCTACACCTCCAGACAGTTTTTGACCAAACTCAAAGCAAAAGGGATCGACATCGAAGAGGTACTCCGGCACGTAGATGTCGTCTATGTCGAAGACTTGAAAGAGCAGATCAAAAAAACCGATGTCCTCAAACGCTGGGCGCTCATGAAACTACTGCCGTACGAAGCTCTGGAAAAACTCTACCTTAAAAAAAGCGACATGAACCAGACCGCCGCCATACTCTTCAGCAGCGGCAGCGAAGGTACCCCAAAAGGGATCGAGCTGACACACAAAAACTTCATGGTCAACATCAAACAGTTTACCAACCTGCTCAACTTCCGTGACGATGATGTCATCATGGCGACACTACCTATTTTCCACTCATTCGGTCTGACCGTCACAACCCTGGCACCACTGATCGAAGGCGTACCCTTCATCTGCCAGCCTGACCCGACCGATGCCGAAAGCGTCGGCAAACTCACCGCGAAATACCACGGTACCCTGCTTTTCGGCACATCGACCTTTTTCCGTATCTATGTCAAAAGTAAAAAACTGCATCCGCTCATGTTCAGAACCGTGCGCTACGTCGTCGCCGGAGCCGAAAAACTCTCCACCGACGTCCGGGAAGCGTTTAAAAAGAAGTTCGGTCTGGATATTCATGAAGCATACGGTACTACGGAAACCACGCCGGGTATCTCCGCCAATATCCCCGACGTGCTCAACACCGACTTCTGGCAGGTACAGGCAGGTACCAAAGTGGGCACCGTCGGCATGCCGTTCCCCGGTTCTTCCCTGAAAATCGTCGATCCGGATACCTTTGAAGAGTTACCTGTCGGAGAAGAGGGAATGATCCTCATCGGCGGAACACAAGTCATGAAAGGCTACCTCAAAGAGCCGGA
>JALWRO010000306.1:0-2030 GCA_027080605.1 Campylobacterales bacterium | reverse complement strand
AATAGACGAAGACGGCTTCTTGACCATCGTCGACCGCTACTCCCGCTTCGTCAAAATCGGCGGCGAAATGATCAGCCTCAGCGCCGTCGAAGAGGAGATCAGAAAGATCATACCCGAAGAGATCGAAATCGTCGCAGCGGGTGTTCCAGACAGCAAAAAAGGGGAGAAAATCGTCCTCTTCTACCACGGTGACATGAGCGAAAAAGAGCTTAAATCGCTCATAGCCAAAAGCAACCTCAACCCGCTCATGAAACCGTCAGTCTATCACTACCTCGAAGAGATGCCCAAACTCGGCAGCGGTAAAACAGATTTGAAAAAAGCGAAGCAGCTGGCGATGGAGATAGCGGGAGAAAGATAATATATAAAATTTTCCACCTCTTTTGCACAAGAGGTGGAAACATCAGATTTTTTATTCTACTACTGAATGGAATTAGGATTGATAACTATTTTATGAAGTCAATATCCCCACCATCTTCTCCCGTTCATCCAGAAACTGTCTGGTAACGGCTACGGTCTCAGTGTCATCATAGCTTTTCTCTTCCAATCCATTCTCCCCTATTTCGTAAATGGTGCTACTGGGATAAGCAAGCAGTATCGGCGAGTGGGTGGAGATAATAAACTGACTTCCCTGTTTGACCAGTTCATGAATGAGGGTGATGATCGACATCTGTCTGGCGGGTGAGAGTGCGGCTTCGGGTTCGTCGAGGATATAGAGTCCGTTTGCGCCGAAGCGGTGACGCATGAGTGCAAGAAAAGCTTCGCCGTGGGAGAGTTCATGAAGCGGTGTGCCGCCGTAAGCATCGCCGACGCCGAGTTCTTCTATCTGTGTGGCAACGTTGAAAAAACTCTCCGCCCGCAGGAAAAAACCGGTTTGCATCCGTTTGCCGGTTTTGGCGATGCGCAGATATTCATGAAGTTCGGAGTGCGAGGGGCGTGTCGTAAAACGGAAGTTGGTCGTGCCGCCTTCGGGGTTGAATCCTTGTGAAATTGCCAGCGCCTCCAGTAGAGTCGATTTCCCGCTGCCGTTCTCTCCGACGATGTATGTTACGTGTGGATGAAGGATAGTGCGTTCGAGATTTTTGACTACCGGCAGGCAAAAGGGGTATTTCTCAAACGAATCGATCTTCTCATGTTTGAGATCGAAAGAGATAAGCATATTTTGTGTCGCCTGAAGCGATGCTTCCGCCAGCGCTTCCCGTGTTTCGGCATAGCGTGTGACGATAGCTTCAAGAAGTTCGGGATGTTTTTGTGCAAACCACTCCTGTTGCAACAGCCACTGGGTATACCCCGGATCGTCGGCAAGTACATCAATCGAACGACCTTTATATTTCCCAAACGGCAGCTTCATGAAACTACGCTATACCCAGCTCTTTCCTCAAAAACTTCCCGGTATATGAGCCACTCTTTTCAGCATTTTCCGCCACTTCGTACGGTGTTCCGGTATCGACGATGAGTCCGCCTTTGCTGCCGCCTTCGGGTCCCATGTCGATGACATAGTCGGCGTTTTTGATCACATCGAGGTTGTGTTCGATCACCAGCACGGAGTTGCCCAGATCGGTCAGGTGCTGGAGTACTTTGACCAGCCTGTCCACATCGGCAAAGTGGAGTCCGGTGGTCGGTTCATCGAGGATATAGAGCGTATTTCCGGTGTCGTTTTTGCTCAGCTCTTTGGAGAGTTTGATTCGCTGTGCCTCTCCGCCGCTGAGTGTCGTGGCGTTTTGTCCGAGGGTAATGTACCCCAGTCCCACATCCTGCAGGGTTTTGAGTTTCTGGTGAATCTTCGGTACGGCTTTGAAAAACGCCATCGCTTCATCGACGCTCATATCGAGTACTTCAGAGATGTTTTTCCCTTTGTAGAGTACCTCCAGCGTCTGGGCATTGTAGCGTTTCCCGCCACAGGCATCGCACTTGACCTGAATGTCCGGTAAAAAGTGCATCTCGATCTTGATTTCACCCTCTCCCTGACACTTCTCACAGCGTCCGCCTTTGACGTTAAAGGAGAAACGCCCGATCTTGTAGCCGCGTATCTC
>JALWRO010000305.1 GCA_027080605.1 Campylobacterales bacterium | reverse complement strand
CAAGCACAGATATTTTTTGCGGAAACTGAGAAGCATTGAAGGTTTGTTGTCTTTTTGCCAGTTGTGCCGTATGGGTCGATATGGTCTCATGAAGTTGCTGGAGTGTCAGTTTCCCGTCCAGGTAATCCAGTGTTTCACGGATACCGATAGCTTTCATAGGGGCGGGTTTGCGTGTATATTTTTTTTCGAGTTGAAATATCTCTTCGACAAGACCGTTTTTGAGCATCTGTGTGGTACGATCGGCGATACGGTTGCGCAATGTCTCTCGATTTGTCCGGATTTCAAACAGGGGAATATCTGAGATAACCGGCTGGCGTCTGTTTTGTGCAAAAAAATCGGTAGCTGTCAATCCGCTTTCAAGGTATATTTCATGCCACTTTTGGATACGGTAGCGATCGGTTGAAGCAATTTTTTCTGCATAGAGGGGATCTTTTGTTGCTATTTGACTGTATGCGACGGGGAGTTCATGAAGTATCGTTTTTAGTTTTTCCTCTGTTTGGGGTGAGGGTGTTACTTTGGGAGAGAGACCTTCCATCATCGATTTGAGATAAAAGCTTGTACCACCGACGATGATAAGGTGTTTGCCTTCCTCTCTGCTGATCTCTTTTGCTTCACGGTAAAGATCGAAAAATGTCGCGGCGCTGAAATAGTCGTCAATTTGTAACACGTCGATGCCGAAATGTCTGATATCTCCCCGCTCTTTTTCGGTGGGTTTCGCAGAGACAATATCGGTCTCTTTGTAAACAGCCAGTGAGTCGAGAGAGAGAATATTTGCATCAAATTTCTGCGCCGCTTCAATGGCGACCGCTGTTTTTCCGGATGCGGTGGGACCGAGGATTGCAATCTCTTTTGTCTTCATGAAATGATTATAGCGAATATTTCATTATGAAATATTTTTTTACCTTTTTGGTACTTCTGGTATACTTCGTTTATGCAAAAGTTAGAGATGTTAGAGAAAGTTTTCGGATTCAACAGTTTTCGCTCTTTTCAGGAAGAGGCGGTCGATGCGGTTTTAGCGGGCAAAGATTTGCTCATGATTTTGCCGACAGGTGGCGGGAAATCGCTCTGTTATCAGTTGCCGTCACTCTTGATGGACGGGGTAACGGTAGTTGTTTCACCGCTGATTGCCCTGATGCAGGATCAGGTGAGGGGGCTGAATGAAAACGGTATCCGTGCCGCGACAATCAATTCGGATATGAGTGACGAGGAGCGGCAGGAAGTTTTTGCGGGACTCAAGGAGGGGCAAATCAAGTTGTTGTATGTAGCGCCTGAACGGATGAGTGCACCGGGATTTGTTTCCTTCTTACAGACGCTCAATATCAATTTTTTTGTGATTGACGAAGCGCATTGTGTGAGTGAATGGGGGCATGAATTTCGTGCAGATTACCGTAAACTGCATCTGCTCAAAGAGCATTTTCCGCACATTCCGGTGGCTGCTTTTACCGCAACGGCAACGCCCAAAGTGGAGGAAGATATTCAGGCGGCGCTGAGACTTCATGAACCGGTGAAGCTGCGTGCCAAAGTCTTTCGTAAAAATCTGACGATCCGGACACAAAAACGGGTTTCCAACGGACGCACACAGTTACTGAACTTTTTACAGCAACATCGCGGAGAGAGCGGCATCATTTACACCTTTACCCGAAAAGAGACGGAGCAGCTGGCAACCTTTCTGCAAAGCAGACATATCAGCGCCAGAGCCTACCACGCCAGACTTGCACCGGAAGAGAAGACAGAAGTGATGCGGGACTTCATGTACGACAAGATCGATATTGTCGTGGCGACGATCGCTTTTGGCATGGGTATAGACAAGAGCAATATCCGTTTTGTCGTACATACTTCTTTGCCCAAAACGATTGAAAACTACTATCAGGAGATAGGACGTGCAGGACGTGACGGTTTGGAGAGCGAAACGCTGCTGCTCTACACCAAAGGTGATGAAATTCAAAAGCGTGAATTGATGGACAGCGTGGAGAGCGATGCGTACAAAGAGGTGCTTTATGACAAGTTGCAGGCAATGTACCGGTTTGCACTGAGCAGTGCATGTAAACACCGTTTGCTGGGCGTCTATTTCGGTGACGAGAGTGAAGATTGCGGCGATAAATGTGACAGTTGCCTGAAAGCACCGGTAGAGCAGGTCGATATCACCAAAGAGGCGCAGATGTTTTTGTCGGCGATTTACCGCACCGGTGAGCGTTTCGGGCAAAACCATATTATTGATATTCTCAGAGGTTCACAGGCACAGAATATTATTAAATTTAATCATGACAAACTCTCCGTGTACGGTATCGGCGAAGTACGTAATAAAAATGAATGGGGAATGATCGCAGACCGGCTTTTTGAACTCGGCGCCGTACACCTTGGGGAACACCGTGCGCTGAAACTGCAGCAGGCGGCAATCGCTATTTTAAAGGGACAGTCGAAGGTCTGGATAGACGAAGACAAACTGGGCAACATTACACGGCTGAAAAAGGCAGATGAGGAGATCGAAAAAGATGAAACATTTGAAGCCTTCCGCGCACTTCGCATGAAAATAGCCACCGAACACGACGTTCCCGCGTACATCGTATTCAGTGATAAGACACTTCATGAACTCTCACGCAGACTTCCTGAAAACAGGGAAGAGATGCTGGAAGTAAACGGTATCGGCGAAGTGAAATATGAGCGTTACGGAGAAGCGTTTCTGGCGTTGAGCCGGGAATTGGCGGGAAGCCGGGGATAAAATTCCCTCTCTTGACTAATAAATAGGCACTCTGGTCGTATTGTGACCAGTACAGCTGATATTCATATCCTTCCCCATATAAGTAAATTATTTTAGTAAATAAAAATATAATATATTATGTGAATAATATTCTCATATGTAAACTTTTACTCATTGTTTTTATATATTTTTAAATATATAGTAAACTTTATATGCTATAGTATTTTGAGAGATAAAAGGAGTGTATGAATGAATTACTTTTCAGAAATATCACGTATTATAGACTATGGGCTAGCAGGGAATAAGGATAAATTATCATCCCA
>JALWRO010000304.1 GCA_027080605.1 Campylobacterales bacterium | reverse complement strand
GCACAGAGATCAAAGGCAAAACCCTCGGCGTCATTGGTCTTGGAGCTATCGGCGCGATGGTCGCCAACAACGCTATAGATCTGGGTATGAAAGTGGTCGGTTACGATCCCTACCTTTCCGTCGAAGGTGCACTCTATCTCTCCAACCAGGTCAGCAAAGTCAATACACTCGATGAACTCTATGCCGAAGCAGACTACATCACCATTCATGTACCGCTGCTTGAGAGCACCAAAGATATGATCAACGAAGCGTCACTCGCAAAATGCAAGGATGGCGTAAAAATCCTCAACTATTCCAGAGGCGGACTTGTCAATAACAGTGATATCATCAAAGCGATTGAAAGTAACAAAGTCTCCTGCTACGTCACCGACTTTCCCGAAGCCGAACTGCTGGGCGTAAAAGGCGTCATTCCCGTACCGCACCTCGGCGCAAGTACGAAGGAGAGTGAAGAGAACTGTGCTGTGATGGCGGTCGATGAGATCAAAGAGTATCTCGAAAACGGCAACATCATCAACTCCGTCAACTTTCCAAACGCTTCCATGCCGCGAAAACCGGAAACCGGCAGAATCGTCATAGCAAACAAAAATGTTCCCAGCATGATCGAAAACATTACCTCCAAATTTGCGAAAAACGGTTTGAATATCGTCGATATGCTCAACAAAAGCCGGGATGATATCGCTTATAACATCATCGACTTTACCGGTAATGCGGACGAAGCTTTATGTGCGCGGATAGAGAGTCTGGACAATATCATATTTGCCAGAGTAGTATAACACTCCCACCGGGCAGAAAGTCCTCCTTTGTCCGGTAATACTCTTTTACCTCCACTTCCGAAACGGCAGTAACATCGGTGTCGTTTTGCGATACCTCTCATACGCTTCGCCGAAAAGCGTTACCAGACTCCGTTCCTCAAACCAAAGCCCTGTGAGAATATAGACCCCCATCCCGACACTGAAGAGCAGGTGTCCGTCACTCATCACCGGTGTCGCGAAGAGCCCGACCATCGTTCCCGCCTGGATGGGATGACGGACATATTTGTAAAAATACCGCACCTCAAATGTCGGCTCCGGCTCGGGGATGCCTCTGAGCATCCGATACCCCTGATGGAGTCCGAATAGTGCAAAATGGTCGATAATGAAAGTTGCGAGAAACGCGATGAGCCATCCCGCAACATAAAGCAGTGTCAAAACCCAAAACCATACCCCTTCATGAAACGCCCATACTGTACCTTCGATCGGCTGCCAGAAGAGAAAAATCGACACCAGCGCAAGAGAAGATGCCACGGCATAGGTTGCCGCTTTCGACGCTTCACTGAGTCGCTTCATGAACTTCTCTTTGAAAAATCCCCGCGCCATCAGGGAGTGCTGAAGTCCAAAGAGCAGCAAAAGCCCGACATCGACCAAAACCGGATTCATAGAAAGATGTACCATCGGTCGATCGATACTATACTTCATGAACTCCCACGGATAGACCCAGAGTATCAGATAACTCAATGTGACCAAAGAGGCGATATACCCGACCGACGCATAGAGAAAAACAAGATACTTTTTCAACATTGCATTCCCTCTTCCACACTCCCGACCCGTCCTGTGACAAAAAGATAAAAAGCCGCATTGAGCTTTGCCAGTTGTAAAAGCCCCTCCGAAGGATTTTGCAGCATGGAAATCGACTTCTCCGGTGAAATCGGTTTCCACGACTTTTCATAGTCTATGCCAAAATCGGCGGGATTGATATGATGCTCTTCGATCTCTCCGTTTTCACATATCCAGTATTTGCACTTGCTGTAAATTTCAGGGGTACCTTCATTTCCCTGTACGACAACCAGCCGTTTGTAGCGATCCGCAAAGAGAGCGGCATATTTTGCAACAAAAGGTTTGTGAAACGCACCGATCAGCGCATAGTCAGCCCGGGCGATGTTGTGCAGTTTCTCAACGGTATTGAGTCCGGTGCGCAGTCCCAGCCGCATCCGTATCTCCGTCAGACGGCTCAACTCCGGAAAGAAACGGGCACGATCGAAATAGTGACAATTTTCAGGCAACACTACACGCGAACAGATCTCCTGGACTGTCGTACCGCCTTTGGAAGGCTGCAGCGCATCCCCCGTGACCGCAAGCTGCAGAACACTCTGCACCAGAAAACGCGCAACCAGCGGAAAGAGGTAGGGGTTGTCAACCTTCCCGTCGTAGGGATACCCCAGCTCGATCGCATTTTCCACAGGCTGTTTACGCACATAGGTATCAAAAAGATCGAGTACGGCGCGAAACTCTTCCGTACTCTCTTCACGCACACGCCAGCCCAGCAAAAAAGCGCTGATCTGTTCCGGATAGACCAACTGTTCCAGCATCATGCGCATCGTCTCCTGCATCTCTTCATATGAGAGTTCCCTGTTATGTTTTTTACCGATCCCCACTGCCTTGATCGCGGTATGAAAGTCCATCTTATCTCCCTGTATTAAAGCAACATCATAGCACAATTTAACATTGAAATAAAAGTTCTCTTAAAGTGATATAGGAGTACTATTTTACTTCTATATGACAACAGGCGGAAGAATATGAATATTATCATAGCAGGTGCGGGTACCGTGGGGTACTCGCTGGCAAAAGGGCTCTCATTCAAACACAGTGTCACGATCGTTGACAAAGATATCCAGAAACTGAACAAAATCGAAGAAAATCTCGATGTTTTTACCCTCCTCGGAGACAGTGAAGATCCACGTACCTACATGGCACTTCCCGCCAAAGAAGTGGATCTTTTTATCGCTGTGACGGATTCGGATGAAGCCAATCTTCTCTCCACGCTCATCGTCGATGACGCTATTGCGGTCAAAACCAAGTTTATCCGGCTCAAAAATGAATATTTCGCAAAAAGTTCTATTCATGAAAAGCTGCATATCGACGCAGCGGTCTTTCCCGATCAGCTGCTTGCGGAAAAGGTCGATGCGCTCTTTGACTTTCCCAAAGCAAACAATGTCAAGAGCTTCAGCCAGTGTTCGCAAAAGCTCATCTCCGTCAAAATCCACTACAG
>JALWRO010000303.1 GCA_027080605.1 Campylobacterales bacterium | reverse complement strand
CGCCTATACTATCGCCGGTGTATTTGCCGGTCTTTTCGGCGCAAATATCCAGACAGCACTGCAAAATCCGTGGGTACTTTCCATCTTTGCGCTGATTTTCGTCGCACTGGCACTCTCGATGTTCGGCTACTATGAGATCCAGCTGCCGCAGGCGCTGCAAAGCAAACTGACCAAAACTTCAGACCAGGCACAGAGTAAAGGCGGTTTGATGGGTGTGGCGATTATGGGCTTTCTGTCCGCACTGATCGTCGGACCGTGTGTCGCTCCGGCACTGGCGGGGGCACTGGTCTACATCGGGCAGACGGGTGACGCGCTGCTGGGCGGTGCGGCGCTTTTTGTCATGAGTCTGGGAATGGGTGTGCCGCTGCTGATCGTCGGTGCGGGTGCGGGCAAATTTATGCCGCGTCCGGGAGGCTGGATGACGCTGGTTTCACAGATTTTCGGCGTCGTGATGCTGGGAATCGCTATCTGGATGCTGGAGCGTATCATTCCGGGGTATGTCTCCCTCTTCCTCTGGGCACTGCTCTTTATCGGAAGTGCGGTCTATATGGGTGCGCTGGAGCCGTTTAAAGAGGGTATGCGCGGTGAGAAGAAACTTATCAAAGTCTTTGCCGTCATTTTACTGGTCGTCGGTGTACTGGAGCTGATCGGCTCTTTTACCGGTGCGACCAATCCGCTCGATCCGCTGGAAAGACTCAAACCCTCTGCCGTAAGCGGTACCGCTGCAACGCAGACACAGGGTCTTCATTTCAAAATCGTCAAAAATCTCGACGAACTCGACAAAGCAATCGCACAAAGTGACAAACCGGTGATGCTCGACTTCAGCGCCGACTGGTGTACGTCATGTAAAGAGATGGAGCATATCACTTTCAAAGATCCGGAGGTCGTCAAACTGCTCTCACACTTTACCCTGCTTCGTGCGGACGTGACGCAAAACAGCGATGCCGATAAGGCGATGCTCAAACGCTATAACCTCTTCGGACCTCCGGCAATGATTTTTTACAAAAACGGTAAAATGCTCAAAAATTACAAAACGATCGGCTATAAACCGCCCAAAACATTTGCAAACATCTTAAAAAAAGTATCAGGAACAGGAAAATAATATATGTTGTTAACCATTGGAATTATCTACTTCATCTACGTGCTGACCCGCATCTACATCTCTACGATGGAGATCGGTTATATCGCCAAAGCAAAACAGGATCCCGCGGTCATCCTTGACCCTTCCAACTATATCAAAGCCGCCGACTACAAAATTGCCACACAGCGGATGGATATGCTCAGCACCCTTTTCGACTATGCCATGTTTATATTTTGGATCGGTTTTGGACTCAAATGGCTCGAAAAGACGATCACCATACAAGACCCGACAATGAAATCGGTCGTCTATGTGCTGGCGTTTATTATCATCGGCTATATCGCTTCGCTGCCGTTCGATCTCTATAAAACGTTTCATCTCGACAAGAAGTTTGGTTTTTCCAATATGACTCCCAAACTCTATATCATCGACACCCTCAAATCGGGTGCGCTGTTTCTTGTTTTCGGTACAGCAGTTATCTGGGTACTGGTCAAATTCATTGCGGCAGGAGATAACTGGTGGCTCTGGGGATTTGGATTTATTTTTCTGATTATTCTTGTCATCAATATGATCTACCCGACGCTGATTGCGCCGATTTTCAACAAATTTGAAGTGCTGAAAGATGAGAAACTGCAGGCATCCATCGAAAAGCTGCTCGCCAAAGCGGGTCTCAAAAGTAACGGTGTCTTTACGATCGACGCAAGCAAACGCGACAACCGTCTCAACGCCTATTTCGGGGGTCTGGGAAAATCGAAACGTGTCGTACTGTTTGACACACTCATTGAAAAATTGAACGAAAAAGAGTTGCTTGCGGTACTCGGACACGAGCTGGGGCACTATACGCACAAAGATATTTTGAAAAATATCTTCATGATGGGAATATTGATGTTTACGCTGTTTTATATCTTCGGGCATCTGCCGGATATCCTCTTCCAGGCTGTCGGGGTTCCCAAAGCGCCGCATACGATTATCGTCATGTTTCTGATCTTCGCGCCGGTGGTCTCTTTCTTCTTCATGCCGCTTTTCGGTATGGTCAGCAGAGCCAACGAATACGCCGCGGACGAATACGGCGCGCAGAGTCAGGACGCCCCTTCGCTGGCAAATGCCCTGCAGAAACTGGCGAACGAAAACAAAAGTTTTCCCAGATCCCATCCGCTTTTTATCTTTTTCTACTACACCCATCCGCCGCTGGTGGAGCGACTCAAACGGCTGGGCATGAAGATCGATGAGGGAGAGTAACCCAACCGTCAGGGAAGCGTTGTACGAAGCTTCCCAAATACTGCAAAACCAAAAAGAGGCGGCTATTTTGCTGGCACACCATCTTGGACAAGACCGCCTCTGGCTAATCACCCACGATGACGAGATAGTCGAAAATCCGTCCGGTTACTTTGCACTGGTGCAAAGAAGAGCACTTCATGAACCGGTCGAGTATATCACCGAAAACGTCTCCTTTTATGGCGAAACATTCCACATCGCACCCGGTGCACTCATTCCCCGCCCGGAAACGGAACTGCTGATCGATCAGGCAAAAGCGGTGATCGAAACGGAAAATATTCGTCATATCGCGGAGATCGGCACCGGCAGCGGTATCATCGCCGTGATGCTGGCGCGTCTCTTTCCCTCTTTACAAATTATCGCAACCGATATCAACCCCGAAGCGCTGAAAATCGCAAAAACCAATGCCCGAAAATTCGGCGTCAGTGACAAAATCACCTTTACAGAGACCTCTTTTCTGGAGGGTATTAACCAAAATTTCGATATGATCGTTTCCAATCCACCCTACATCCCCGATGCCCATGTGGCGGGGCTGGACAGGGAGGTGGGCGGATATGACCCGCATCTGGCGCTTGCGGGTGGAGCTGACGGGCTGGACGCCTACCGGATGCTGACTCTTCGTGCCGCTTCCGCATTACGGAATGGGGGGCATCTGATCGTCGAGGTGGGGATCGGCCAGGTGGAG
>JALWRO010000302.1 GCA_027080605.1 Campylobacterales bacterium | reverse complement strand
ATTATATTGTATCTGTTGCCATTTATATGGAGGATCTAAATGCCAACGGTCATTATATGAATATTTAAAACAAATGGTTAACAAAGACTATATCATCTTGAAAGAAGTTTAGTAGAAAAGCTTGATCTATAGAATTATATTAAGAAAGTTTTTGGTGGACCCTACCGGGATCGAACCGGTGACCTCTTCGCTGCCAGCGAAGCGCTCTCCCAGCTGAGCTAAGGGCCCGTAGATTTACAGCGGGTATGATTATAGCAAAAAAAGATTATTTTTTCTCTGTATCGCACCCTTTCGAGGTGCATTTTTGTTTTAAAATATAGCGTCTGTACAAACCTTCCAGTACCAGATAGAGACAATAGACCCAGATAATATCCATCACTATATTGCGCTGATAATCCATTTGAAAATAGAGTATCGGCAAGCCGATGACTATCGGCCATTTGGCATAGTGAAAAAAGAGTATCCACGCACCGTAAAGATCAAGCAGGGTGCGTTTCAAAACTTTCTCCGGTTTTGCAACTCCGCTTCATGAAGTTCTCTTCTTTTAGCTTCTGTTTCTCTGCGTTTTTGCGCCGATTTT
Organism: Campylobacterales bacterium; assembly: GCA_027080605.1. Classification (GTDB taxonomy): domain Bacteria; phylum Campylobacterota; class Campylobacteria; order Campylobacterales; family QNZT01; genus QNZT01. The sequence goes on along the minus strand of JALWRO010000302.1, from coordinate 2,460 downwards.
TTCGAGAAATAGACACCTGCATAGACTGATCCTATCAGTACCAGAACCATTCCGATCGTAGATGCCGTCATCACAAATGTAGTATCCATACATTTCTCCTTGTTAAATTTGTCTGCTATTTTACCACAAAATATTGCTGCGCATACGATTTGTTTTCAAAAGGCACCGCACTAATCACCTCGTCACCGATCGTAACACTTCCCTCGCTCCCCACAGGCGTTTTGGTGTAGGTAAGAATTAATTTTGCCGCCAGTTTTTTGTCTGCTTCGGTAGCATTTTTGCTGATCATACTCACCGGTCCTGCAATATCGTTTACTTTGGCAAGCATATATTTCGGGTTGTCGATTTTCATGAGTTGCTCGTTATCCTCTTTGTTACGCCCGATGACCAGTTTTGCACCTTCCGGCAAACGCAGATGTCTGCCTGCTTTCAGGAGATCGATATCTGCGACGGTAAACTTTTCATGAGCAATCACATCTTTAATTTTCTGCTCAAAGGAGCTTTCTGTCAGCAGGCATCCGCCGCCGGGGCTTTCATACTCTTCAAAGCCGTACTCTTTCGCCAGTCTCAGCTGTACTTCACGGTTCCGTCCTTCAATTCCCAGCAGTTTTTCACGATCGACCCACCCCTCTTTTTCCGGGATGGTCGGGGTCATCAGTTTGGCACTCATCGGCCGGAGGATAATCCCGCCCTCTTCGTCTCCTGCCAAACGAGTCACGTTTCGGATCGCTTCTGCACGCTGACTCATCGGGCGCTGACCGATCACCTCTCCGGTGATGATAAAAGAGGCATCATATTTTGGAAGCAACCCTTTTGCGACACGAAACATATTGCCGTGACAATCGATGCAGGGATTGAAATTTTTACCGTAGCCGTATTTTGGATCGAAAAGAATCTCTTCGATAAACTGTTCACGGATATTGACGATCTCAAAATCGGCACCGACCATCGCAGCCCGTTTTTGCAGAAGTTCACTTTTATCTTTGCTACTGCCAAATCCCATATCGATATGAATAGCGGTCACATCGATACCCTGATCAGTGATCAACTTGATCGACAGCATACTATCCAATCCTCCGCTAAATAGTGCTAAAGCTCTCATAGGCTACCAGTTCCCCCCGTTTTAATTTTTGCAGATTTTCCTTGATTTTCCGGAGCAGAAAATTTTTCTTTTCCGCAGGTATCGCGCGATTGCGTCCTACAATGCGCAGCGCTTCGTTGTAGTGTTTTATCAAAAACAGTCTTAACTGCTTTTTAAGAGACTCTTCATCCAGTTCTATAATATCATCCCGAATCGTAATTCCCAACAGATCGGGATGGTCAAACTGCTCCTGCGCCACCAGTGAAAACTCATACTGATGCACCCGAAACACCTCAGCCCCGACAATGTCAAACACACGATCCAGCACTGCGGGGTTAGAAAGGATTGTTTTGATCATCGAAAGCTCGGCGATATCTTCCCTGCGCCGCTGTCCGGTCTGCCGCTGTTCCCGTTCAATGTACCTTTCATGATCTATCCCAACCAGACGTTCATTAACACCCAAAATCGCCGCGATATATCCTTTATACTCCTCCTGCAAAACAGGACTCAGAGTTTTGAGGTACTCCGTCACCTCTTTGAGTGCCCGCTCTTTTTGCAGAGGGTCACTGGTGTTGTGCTGTGCGATTATCTCTTCAATACAAAACTCAATCAGAGGCTTGGGTTTTCTCAAAAGGGCGCTGAGTTCATCGATTTTTCGTGCTTTGACCATATCGGCAGGATCCATCCCCTCTCCGAACAATACGACACCGCCACCCATCCCTTTGGCGCTCAGCATCGAAGCGGCTTTGAAAGCTGCCGCCCTTCCCGCTTTGTCTCCGTCATATGCCAGTATCACTTTGGGATCACCCCTGGCGATAATCGGTACGTGATAGTTCGTCAGGGCGGTTCCCAGTGTCGCGACGGTGTTGGTAAAGCCTGCCTGATGGAGCATAATCACATCCAGATATCCTTCGGTAATGATGATTTCCCCTTTTTGCATAATGGTCGTTTTGGCTTTATGGTACCCGTAGAGAAGATGGGATTTGTCAAATATTTTGCTTTGCGGCGAATTGATATATTTGGCGGGATGGTTGGTGATTGTCCTGCCGCCGAATCCTACGATTTTCCCCGCGGGGGTAAAGATGGGAAATGTGATTCGCTGCGTAAAACGTGCGTATGCCCTGCCCTTTTCATCCACCGCCACCAGGCCAAAATCTTTGGCATCGGTAAAAGAAACCCCTTTTGCCCGCATAAACTCCAGCGACTTAAACGACTCAGGTGCATAGCCTATCTCAAACTTTTCAATGGAAGATTCGTAAATACCGCGTTCATGAAGATACTGCGAAGCGGTCGGATTGTTGCTGAGATTTTTTCTGAAAAAGAGGTTCAGATCCTCCAGTACTTTCTTCTCTTTGGAGAATCTTTTACTCCCTTCGGTG